>JAHEGQ010000233.1 GCA_024645025.1 Sphingomonadaceae bacterium | reverse complement strand
GGTCAAGGCGGAAAAGCGCCGGGTTGAGGAAGAATTCACCGACGTGGACGAGTTCCGCATCAAAGACACAGGCGGCAAGGGCGGCCAGGTCAGCGACAGCAAAAAAGCCATAGATATCTTCATGCGCAAGGGCGACCGGCACCTCACGGCGGAAGAATCGCTGCTCATCCGCAACACCATGAGCACCACCACCAACACCGAAGGCGGCTACACCGTCCAGTCCGAAGTCGCCTCGCAACTGATCGACTACATCAAGGAATTCCGCTACATGCGCGAGGAAGCCGCGCAAATGACCACGGCAATGGGCAACCCGATGAGCTACCCGACCTCAGACGGCACCACCGAAGTGGGCGAGGTCGTGGCGCAAAACACCCTGGCCGCCAGCCAGGACATCACATTCGGCACCGTGCCGTTGAACGTGTTCAAATACAGCTCTAAAATCATCGTGGTGCCGATCGAATTGCTGCAAGACAGCGAAATCGACATCCCGGCGCTGGTATTCAAACGCGCCGGCCAGCGTATCGGCCGCATCACCAACCAGCACTTCACCACCGGCACCGGCACCGGCCAGGCGCAAGGCTTCGTGCCTGTGTCCAGCGTGGGCAAAATCGGCACCACCGGGCAAACGTCTACCATCATCTATGACGACCTGGTTGACCTGATCGACTCGCTTGATTATGGCTACCAAACCGCAGGCCGCAACCTGTGCTTCATGGGCAGCCAGGCCATGCGCAAAGTGCTGCGTAAAATCAAGGATACCGCAGGCCGCCCGATCTGGACGCCCAGCTACGAAGGCGGCCTGATCAATGCCTTCAAAGATACCCTGCTGGGATACGATTTCTGCATCAACAACGACATCGCCGTGCCAGCCGCCAACGCCAAATCCCTGGCTTTCGGCGATTTCAGACAGTACCTGATACGCGACGCGATGGAAGTGTCATTCTTCCGCTTCGACGATTCCGCCTACATGACTAAAGGCCAGATCGGCTACCTGGCCTGGTCGCGCACCGGCGGCAACTTGCTCGATGTCAACGCGATCAAGTTGTATCAGAATTCAGCCACCTAATTTTTAAGGGGACCATCACATGGCAGCAAAAGACAAAACCGCCGACCAGGAACTCCGGTTCCTGTCGGGTTATACCCTCAACGGCGTCAGCATTCCCGCCGGGCGCGTGGCAAAAGTGCCGGGCGCAGTGGTCAAGGCCTTGGTGAAAGATGGCGTGGCGGATGATACGCCAGAAGCCGTGACCTATGCGCTGACTGAAAACGCCGAGGTGATCGACGCTACCCCGGCTCCGGAACCGGCTGGCTCAGCCGAACCAGCCGCAGCACCGGACGCCGCAGCACCAGCCGCCGCAGCACCGGACGCCGCTCCATCAACAGACACGCCCACCGAATCAGCGCCAGACGCTCCTCCGGCCTGATTCAAACTCGCCAAACCAGGGGCTGCAAAAGCCCCTTTTTTTTGGACACAACATTATGACCGAAATCATTAACGCGCAAGACCGCCAGGGCGCAGGCCCGGTAGTGGGCGAGCTGGATAGCCTGGTAATCCAGGGCTACTACACCGTCCAGTTCCACGACGCCGACGGCAACCTGGTCTGGCAGGACACCATCAAAAACCTGGTGCCGACCGCTGGCAAAAACTTCATCCTCGACACCGTCTATGCAGGCAGCGCCTACACCGCCGCCATCTTCATGGGCCTGGTCGATGGCGGTTCCGCGCCCTCCTATGCAGCGGGCGACACCATGGCCAGCCATGCAGGCTGGACGGAAAACGTCAGTTACTCCAACGCCACCCGGCCAGCGCCCGCGTTCAGCTCGGCGTCCGGCGGCGCCAAGGCCACCTCCAGCGCCGTGGTGTTCAACACCAACGCCACCGGCACCGTGGCAGGCTGCTTTATCGCCACCAACAGCACCAAGAGCGGCACCACCGGCACGCTGATCAGCGAGGGCAACTTCTCGGGCGGCAACCAGGCGATCAGCTCGGGTGGCACATTGAGTGTAACGCATACAATGACGCTCACATAATCAATAACTTATAGGATTAATCTAATGCCAAACTTTAAAAAAGGCGACATCGTGCGCCAGATCGTGCCGGTCATCACTGGCGAAGTGGTGGGTTTCGACATCGACCAGGAAAGCGGCGACAAGCTGATCCTGGTTGCCTGGATGGCGGAGGATGACGTACAAAGCCGTTACTTCAAGGAATCCGACCTGGAATTGAAACTGACCGACGAACAGGCGCCCGCAGGCGACGCCCCGCTCGATCCGCCGGTGGAACCGGCGCTGGAAGCGCCAGCGTCCATCACCCAATTTGCCGCTGCTGAACTGGCAGACGCGCAAGCAGCCGAAACGACTGCGCCCGCTGAACAAAAAACCGACCCCAGCGTGGCCGACCCCATCCCGGCAGCGCCTGAAGAAAGCGCTCAAGCTTCAGCGGCCGAATGAAACCGACCCACAGCCAAAAGCTGGAACACTGGCTCGGGCTGGAACAGTGCGAGCGGCTGTCCGCGCAGTTTAAAAACTTCTACTGGCCGGTGCCGGTGCATGGCGTGCCGGGCAATGTGTTCGTATTGCCGGGCGGCGACTTTGGCGGGGAAATTATTGCCGGGTCGTTCAGCAACAAGCACGACACCGGCGCGGCGGTTTTGCGCAAACTGCTCAACAAGGCCGAAGCCAGGCGCGGCAAGGCCAAAGCCACCGATACCTTGATCCGGCTGCTCAAGGCCGAGGATCCGCGCGTGTTGTCCGTCGGCGCGTTCGCCTCGGTGGATGCGGTAGTGGCAGCCGTCACTGCCGGCAAAGGCCAGGTGCTGCCGTTCCAGAAAACCGGCATCGCCGTGGCCGCCATTGGCAACGCCGCGGACTTGTGGCCCCGCTCCGGCTTTCCCACAGCGGGCGGCGCGTCGTCCGCGGCTCCCGGCGGCCGTGCGCCCACAGCCAGCAACCTGGGTGCGTTGCCATTCAAGAACGTTGGCGTCGCCAACTCCGGGCATTACCTCAACTGGGCGCTGAGCGCCTCCGTCATCAACAATTCGTTGCTGCTGTATGACCGCATCTTCGACGTGGTCAAGACCATGAACAGCACCACGGCGGAAACGGTATCGGGTACGCCCTCGCGCTACCAAAACCAGACCGCTGGCACAGTGGATTATATCGGCGGCAACTTCCTGTTCCCGGCCAACCCAACCACCGTGCTGGCCGCCACCGCCCATAACTGGACCGGCCAATATACCAACCAGGCTGGCACCGCCGCGCAAGCCCTGCAAACCGGCACCGGCCTGTCTGCCTGCGCCGTCGGCGCAATCGATCTGTCGGTCGGCAACTGGTTTATCGGCCTGGCGACCGGCGACACCGGCATCAAGGCCTTGACCCAGATGACCTGCTCGGCTGCGGTGCTAACCGGCACGATTGATTTTATCATCGGGCATCCCATCGCCACCAACGCCTGCCCGATTGCCAACATCGCCTGCCTGGACGATGGCCTGTACACGTCCATGAATTTAGGCCATATTTTCGACAACGCCGCCTTGTCTTTTATCGAATTGCCGAAACCGGCAACGACGGCAACCAACTACTCCGGTCTGATCAGAACCGTTAGCGAGTAAGCCATGCCCTATCGCGCCCGCGACGGAGCCTTTGGCGACATTGCCTGGGAAGGCAAAACCCGGCGCAACTTTTTCGCGCGTGGACTGGAACCGGCCATCCTGCCAATCCGGGATCCAGCCAGTAATTTAGAAAACCTTTACACGGGAGACACCCAAAGCGCCAGTTATGCTGGCCCGATGACTTATAGCACGTTCGCCAATGGGCAGGCCTTTGGCGTCGGCCCAGCGATAACGGCCAGTGGCCTCAGCATCGCGGCCAACAGCTTTATCACCCTGATTGGCTGTTATGGCGATAATTCCGATTCCTCGGCCTGGACTGTCAGCAACGATGGCAGCGCCATCACCTGGACCAAACAGGCCGAGACCAATACTATCAGCAATTGCAAGCTGGTGCTGTGGAGCGGCCAGGCCGGGGCAACGCCGCCGACCTCGATTACCGTCACCTCAACGGCGGGCGGCAGTGTCAATGGCAGCAAATGGCTGGCTGGCATGGTGCATACCGGCCAGCATGCCACCACGCCGCTGCCCTTGGGCAACATCTTCACCGGGACTACCGGCACCGATATTGCCCAGGCGATTACGCCCACTTCGGCCGGATCCTGCCTGTGGCTGGCGGCGGCGGACTGGTCGCAGACCAATAGTTATCTGGCGGGTACCGGTTGCACCATTGAACGCACCTACAACGAAACCGGCCAGCAGACCGATGTTTTAATCCGGCCGACCACGCAGCCGCGCACGGATGGTTCCGCCTTTACCCTCAGCGAAACCGACACTGCGGGCAAGATTGCCTGGATCGCGTTTGAAGTCCAGGCAGCTGCCACCGGCGCCACGGGCAGTAATAACGAAACCATCGCAGGCAGCGACAGCCAGACCGCCAGCGCGGCCTGGAGTGCCGCCAATGCCGAAAGCGCGGCGGCAACAGACAGCCAGACCGGCGCGGCCGCCTGGCAGGCTGCCAATGCCGAAACAGCAGACACTACCGACAGCCAGAGCGCCAGCTTTAGCACCTCGGCCAGCGGCAGCAACAGCGAAAGCTTAGCCACTGCCGACAGCCAGACCGGCGCATCAGCGTGGACTGTTTCCGAAAGCGAAACAATCGCCACGGCGGACAGCCAGACCGGTGCAGCGGCCTGGAGCGCGGCCAATGCCGAAACCGCCGCCACGGCGGACAGCCAAAGCGCAGTTTTTAGCGGCACCGGCAGCAACAGCGAAAGCTTAGCCACTGCCGATAGCCAGACTGCCAGCTTCAGCAATGCAGGCACCGGCAGCAACAGCGAAACAGCTGCCACCACAGACAGCCAGACCGGCGCCGCCGCCTGGACTGCCGCCAATGCCGAAAGCGCAGCGGCCACCGATAGCCAGAGCGCCAGCTTTACCAATGCTGGGGCTGGCAGCAATGCGGAAACCGCAGCCACGGCAGATAGCCAGAGTGCCACGTTTAGCGGAACCGGCAGCAATAGCGAAAGCGCTGCGGCAACCGACACGCAAACCGGCGCGGCC
>JAHEGQ010000232.1 GCA_024645025.1 Sphingomonadaceae bacterium | reverse complement strand
ATCAGGCTTTCGCCCATTGTCCAATATTCCCCACTGCTGCCTCCCGTAGGAGTCTGGGCCGTGTCTCAGTCCCAGTGTGGCTGATCATCCTCTCAGACCAGCTAAAGATCGTCGCCTTGGTAGGCCATTACCCTACCAACAAGCTAATCTTACGCGGGCTCATCCTTGGGCGATAAATCTTTGGACTTTCGTCATCATCCGGTATTAGCTCAAATTTCTCTGAGTTATTCCGAACCCAAGGGCAGATTCCCACGCGTTACGCACCCGTGCGCCACTAGACCCGAAGGTCTCGTTCGACTTGCATGTGTTAGGCATGCCGCCAGCGTTCGTTCTGAGCCAGGATCAAACTCTCAAGTTTGATGTCCGATCCGCTAAAAGGTGGAATATCCCTCCAGCGAACCGCTCATTTCAAGGAGCCGTTCCTGCACAAATCTATTACGTAATGGATACGTGATAGGACATGTTAATTGGAACGGCTTATTTTGGTTACCCGAGCACCTGACACCTTGAAGCTGTCAGACCCGGAGCCGCCGCCCACATGTCCCTTCATCTAAATCGACAATGTCAAAGAGCGCAAAAGTCTCGACAACAAATCCCTCCCCACTTAAGCGGGGGGTACCCGTTGTCCAGTCTGTTGCGGAAGCGGGAGAAGAACCGAACCGGTCATCGCCGCGACGAGGGCTCATCTACGTCCGACTCCCTGACCCGTCAACACCCTTCTGCAATTTTATTTCAATTTTTTTTCACCGGCCCTGAAACCGCGCCCCACATCGCGCCTGCGTTCACGTTGGGCGCTCCCCTCCAACAGGCTCAGGGCATTCGGCACGTAAAGCTTTATTGAGAAGTTTTGCCATATCAGGCCCAGAATCGCCCGTTGAACGAGGCTTTCCGCGAAAAGGCGCTGTGATGAACGACCCCGTGCTGACGGTTGCAATGAGCGTTTATAATGGGGCGCCCCACCTCCGCGATGCGATCCAGAGCATCCTTGCCCAAACCGAGCCGAATTTTGAATTTCTGATCGTCGATGATGGATCGACCGACCAAACGCCTCAGATTTTGGCAGAATCAGCGCGTCATGATTCCCGGATTCGCATCATTACCCAGCCGAATCGCGGGTTGATTGCCGCGTTGAACCGTCTGGTCACCGAATCACGCGCACCGCTGATCGCCCGAATGGATGCAGACGATATCAGTCTGCCCAACCGGTTCGCCCGCCAAAAAGCATTTTTAGATTGTTACCCGAACTATGGCGTGGTCGGCAGCTCGACATTTGACTTACATCCCGGCCAAACCCCCAAGCCAAGCAGCGGCACATCTCTGCCAACCTGCCATGAAGACTTCTTGGCGGCCATTGAGCAGGACACCCCCCTCCTCTGCCACTCGACGGCCATGATGCGGCGGTCCCTTCTGATCGAGGTCGGCGGTTATCGCGCACCCTTTCGTCATTGCGAGGATTACGACCTCTGGCTGCGCCTGGCGGAAGTGACCCGCTTATGCAGCCTACCCGATCGCCTTTTGATTTACCGCTACTCAAACACCCAGGTCAGTTCGCGGCATATCGTTGAACAAATTGTCAACGCTGCCGCGGCGCGGTTCGCCTATGATGCCCGGCAGATGGGCCGACCTGACCCGTTTGCGGACGGCCAAGACATTCCACCACTTTCAAGCTTTGATATCTTCTTCAACCGGCCTGGCGCCAAAGAGGCCGCGCGACAGCGCATTGCAACAAAACTGATCCACTCCCCTGTTGCGCTGCGCGGGCCGGGCTTTGACGTCATCCTAGACTATGCACGTCATGTTGGTGCGTCGTCAGTGCTGTGGAGAACCGTCGTCCGACTTATCAGGATCGGAGAGTTTCGGCGGGCAACCCAACTTGCAGCTGCCCTTTGCGGAGCTTGTCCGTCGTGACTGTGAGGACAGGCGTTCTCTGGATGACGGCAGTCCAGTATTTTTCTTATGTGCTGCAGTTCGCAGCATCTGTCATCATTGCGCGCTTCTATCTGGGTCCGCAGGAGCTCGGCGTTTTCTCGGTCAGCGTCGCCTTCGCGATGCTGATGTCTGCCCTGCAAGATTTCGGACTTTCTCGCTACATCACAACCCAAGCTGCGCTTGGACCTGAGGATGTGGCGCGGCTCAACGGAATTGCCCTTGCCGGCGGGATTGCGGTCAGCGGCGCAATCACCGCGCTAGCGCATCCCGTTTCCGCCGCTTACGAGATGCCGAGCCTCGCGACGGTCTTGTTGGTGCTTGCCATCAGCAATTTCGCCGGTGCCGCGGTCGTCGTGCCGCAAGCCCGGCTGGCACGGGAAATGTTCTATTGGCAATGCGGCCTGATCCAATTGATCGGCGCGTTTGTTCAGGCGGGCGGCGCACTGTTCCTCGTCGCAAAGATGCCATCCACCACGGCCCTCGCTTTCGCAAGCCTGCTGGCAGCGATTGCCCGCGCCATCGCAGCCTATTCTTTCTGTCCAAAGCCGATCGGCCGCATCCGGTTCGATGGCCTGCGCCCCATTCTCCGCTTTAGCAGCAATAGCCTGTTGCTGACGATTGCCAGCGCGGTGGGCGGTAGGACACCTGACCTGATTATTGGCAAGCTGCTGGGATTTGCGCCTGTTGGGCTGTTCAGCCGGGCGGCCAGTCTGACAGACCAAACCCGCACATTGCTTGCCGGGTCAGTCGGCGCTGTACTCCTTCCGGCATTTGCGGCACTCCATCATCGCGGCCAACCCATTGGCCCCGCCTATTTGCGCCTTTGCGCCGCTTATACGGCTGTTATCTGGCCCGCCATGGCAGGTCTGGCGCTGGCCAGCGCGCCCCTGACACGGATCATCCTTGGGCCCCATTGGGAAGGTGTCGCCCCTTTACTCAGCATCCTGGCGGTTGCGGAGATGATTTTAATCTCTCTTCCGATGGTTACTGAGCTGCCAATTCTATCTGGCCGCATCGCGTCATTGGCGCGCCGGAACCTTTTGGACAACGCAACGTCGCTAACCTTTCTGGCCCTTGGCTGCGTTTGGGGGATCACCGGCGCAGCGCTTTCTCGGTTGATTTATGCGATCGCCTGGCGTGCCTTTTACGACCCCTTCATGCAGCGCGTTGTCCAAGTCGACCGGCAGGCATTGTTCATCCTGTATATAAAGAGCCTGATCGCGACAGGTTCAGCCTTACTGCCTCTATCAGTGGCCTATGGGGTCATCGCTTCGCCAAAGGCCATAGGCCTCGACATTCTGAGCCTTGCTGTCGCGGGTGGGATCATGGCGTGGCTTGCCTGCCTGTTAGCGTTCAACCATCCCTTCCTAAGCGAACTGCGCCAAATCCTCACGACCCTAGGAGCAGGTAGGGCGAATGATCGGGTTTCAGCAGCGGCAACGGAATGACCGCATAATGAACCAGATACAGCTTTCATCCATCCGCCTCGATGCGGATGGGCCTCTGCACCGCGAAAGCCCCCGGCCCGTCGAGCTGCGTCAAGCTGGTTATGACGCTGCGTTCGACACTCACACCCTATTCTATGACGTTTATCGGCACGAGGGCCATATTGTCTTCCAAGGCCCGCCGCTGCTTAATCTGTTTGAGCAGGTCAGAAATTCGCTGCCCTTTCGGTCTGCCTTCCGGCCGATCTTCCCATGGGCGCGCCATGTCCATGCCGAAAAGCGGGGTGAGATCTGGCTCCGCAGCACATCCGACCATATCGTGATCGACGGCCCTATTGGCCACCATGAAATGCCGGTTCAGCCCAGCCTGAACCACATTTATGAAAACCGGCGCGTGTTGCTGACCGTCTCCAAAAACAATCCCATTCGTTGGATTTCAGACTGGATCGCATTTCATGCGTCCGAACATGGTGCCGATGCCGCCCTGATCTACGACAATGGGTCGTCATGCTACACCCCCGCCGATCTGCAATCTGCCTTGCGCGCCGTTTTTCCACAGATGGTCATCCATGTGCTCTCCTGGCCCTTCCCTTATGGCCCACAAGGCGGCGCGACAGGGTCTATCAATGGCATCGAAACGCCATGGGATTCAGATTTTTGTCAGGTTGGCGCCTTGCAGCATGCCCGTTTTCGTTGCCTATCGATGGCGCGCAGCGTTTTGCAGATTGATGTGGATGAGCTTGTGCTTTCGTCTTCTTGCCAATCAGTCTTCGCAGCGACAGAGGCGTCCCCTTCTGGCTTTCTCAAATTTGGGGGGCGCTGGATCAGCCCGATAATCTGTACAGAGACGGCCCCAAATGACGCGCGTCATGGTGATTTTTGGATGGAGATGCCAGATAGCACCGATCGCTGCACCCCCAAATGGTGCATCGTGCCGTCTCGGTTTAAGTTCCTCAAAATCAGTTGGTCCGTTCATAATCTGTTTGGCACACGCCACAACAGGCACATCAGCCCAGCTTTTGAATTCCGGCATTTGCGCGCCATTTCCACAAACTGGAAAGAACAGCGCTGGCCGGACACATCGATCAGCGCGACCGAGCTTTACCCAGACATCCCGTTAAAAAAAGCCTATGTCCGGGCCGGATTGGTTCGCGCCAATTAGCTGCTGATATAGTCTCGCAAGGCTTCTGCTTCCGCTTCGATGCGGTCGATCCGAAACTTCACCAGATCGCCAATCGACACAAAGCCAATCAGCGCCTCCGCATCGACAACAGGCAAGTGGCGGATTCGCCGCTGCGTCATCAAAGACAGCGCCGTCAGGACTGGACATTCCGGGGCAACCGTAACGGGTGGCGCGGTCATTACATCCCCAACCGAGCGGGACAATGCGTGGGCGCCAGCTTCTGCAAGGCCATAGATCACATCCCGTTCTGAAAAAACGCCGACAACGCGGCCTCCTTCCAGAACTGGCAAGGCCCCGATCCGCTTTTGCGCCAAAAGGGCGACCGCGTCGGCGACGGTCGCCAAACTGTCGATGCTGATGAACTCCGCGCCTTTGGACTTGAGAATCGACTGTATCGTCATTCCGAGCCTCCGCCTCTACGCCGCGACGTTTCCGAGTCTTTTTTACAGCGCATCTTGATGGTCCCATGATTCGGGCGCAAATGAAAGAGATGGAACCGCCTAAATCTGCTCTCGACGACCCCGACTATGCCGCTTTTGCCTGGCAGCGCTATCGACGGC
>JAHEGQ010000229.1 GCA_024645025.1 Sphingomonadaceae bacterium | reverse complement strand
TGACAAATATAAGGCCCGGATGCAGGGCATCTATGAGTCCACGATCATCAAGGCGATGACCGAGAAGTTCGGGTACACCAACTCGCTTCAGGTGCCGCGTCTGGAAAAGATCGTCATCAACATGGGTGTTGGTGAAGCGACCCAGGACAAGAAGAAGGTCGAAATCGCGGCTTCGGAAATGGAACTGATCGCGGGCCAAAAGCCCGTCATCACCAAGGCGAAGAAGTCGATTGCGCAGTTCAAGCTGCGTGAAGGCATGCCGATCGGTTGCAAGGTCACCTTGCGTCGTGAACGTATGTATGAATTTCTTGATCGCCTGATCACCATCGCACTGCCGCGCGTCCGCGATTTCCGGGGCCTGAACCCCAAGTCGTTTGACGGCCGTGGCAACTATGCGATGGGCCTGAAGGAGCAGCTGGTTTTCCCGGAAATCAGCTACGACAAGATCGAAAAGGTGCGTGGCATGGATATCATCGTCACCACCACCGCTAAGACCGACGAGGAAGCGCGTGAGCTGCTTCGCCTGTTCGGTTTCCCGTTCCCGCAAGATCAGGAGCAGAAGCAGGCCGCGTAAGCGGATCTGCTCTCTGCCGGAAGGAAGAGAACTTAAGTCATGGCGAAACTGAGTTCGATCAACAAGAACGAGCGTCGCAAGAAGCTCGTTAAGAAGTATGCGGGGCGTTATGCTCGGCTGAAGGCGATCGCAAACGACGAATCCAAGGACGAGACGGAGCGCCTCATCGCGCGCCTGAAGCTTGCGGAAATTCCGCGCAACGGCAATCCGACCCGCGTCCGCAACCGGTGCGAGCTGACGGGTCGTCCGCGCGCTTACTACCGCAAGTTCCGGCTTTGCCGTGTTCAGCTGCGTGATCTGGCCAATAAGGGCCTGATCCCCGGCGTCACCAAGTCGAGCTGGTAAGGGGTTACAGAAATGGCATTGACCGATCCCTTGGGTGATATGCTCACCCGCATCCGCAACGGCCAGCGTGCCAAGATGGACAGCGTCGTGACGCCGGCTTCCAAGCTGCGTGTTCGCGTTCTCGATGTTCTTCAGCGCGAAGGCTATATCCGCGGTTATCATGACGAGCCGATCGGTGCCCATCCGGGCATCCGCATCGAGCTGAAGTATTTCGAAGGCCAGCCGGCGATCAAGCACGTCGCACGTGTTTCGAAGCCCGGCCGTCGCGTCTATTCCGGTTCCAAGGAATTGCCGCGCGTCCGTAACGGGCTGGGCATCACCATCGTTTCGACGCCGCGTGGCGTTCTGTCTGACGCGGAAGCGCGTGATCAGAATGTTGGCGGCGAAGTCCTTGCGGAGGTGTTCTGATGAGCCGCACGGGTAAGAAGCCGGTTGCAATCCCGGCAGGCGTCACCGCCTCGATCGACGGCGGCATCATCGAAGTCAAAGGGCCCAAGGGCACGCTGACGATGCCGAAGGCCGATGATGTGACCTATTCTCTGGAAGACGGGCACCTGACCGTTCGTCCGGCCAACGAAACCAAGCGCGCGCGCGCGTTCTGGGGGATGCAGCGCACCCTGATCCAGAACCTCGTGACGGGCGTGACCGAAGGCTTCACCAAGACGCTCGAAATGACGGGCGTCGGCTACCGCGCCAATGCGCAGGGTAAGAAGCTGAAGTTGCAGTTGGGCTATAGCCACGACATCGACATTGACGTGCCGGAAGGTATCGACATCAAGACGCCGGATCAGACGACGATCGAAATCTCTGGCGCTGATCGCCAGAAGGTTGGCCAGATCGCCGCAGAAATCCGCCGCTGGCGTAAGCCCGAACCCTATAAGGGCAAGGGTATCCGCTATCGCGGCGAGTTTATCTTCCGGAAGGAGGGTAAGAAGAAGTAATGGGTCAGAAGCTTTCAACATTCGAAAAGCGCCGTCAGCGCGTCCGCACTTCGTTGCGGGCCCGTGCTGGCCAGCGTCCGCGCCTGTCGATCCATCGTTCGGGCCGTCACATCTATGCGCAGATCATCGACGATGCGCAGGGCAAGACCGTGGCTTCGGCTTCGACCAACGAAAAGGACGTGCGTGGCAAGTCCGGTGCGGACGTCGACGCTGCCACTTTGGTGGGCAAGGCTGTGGCCGAGCGTGCCAAGAAGGTCGGCGTGACCAAGGTCGTGTTCGACCGCGGTGGCTTCCTGTTCCATGGCCGCGTCAAGGCGCTTGCCGACGCAGCCCGCGAAGGCGGATTGGAGTTCTAAATGGCTGACGAAACCGAAATCCAGGGCGGCGAAGTCGCCGTCGAGGCAGCCGCAGCACCGGAAGCGGCCCCCGAAGGTCGTGGTCGTGGCCGTGGCCGCGGTGGCAATGATCGTGGTCGTGGTGGCCGTGACGGTGGCCGTGGCCGTCGTGACGATCGTCGCGGCAATGCCGAAGAAGGTGGCGAAGAGCTGATCGAAAAGCTCGTTCACATCAACCGCGTCTCCAAGACGGTGAAGGGTGGTAAGCGCTTCGGCTTTGCTGCGCTGGTCGTCGTCGGCGATGGCAAGGGCCGTGCTGGCTTTGGTCATGGCAAGGCGCGCGAAGTGCCGGAAGCCATCTCCAAGGCAACCGCAGCCGCAAAGCGGGCCATGGTTCGCGTGCCGCTGAAGGAAGGCCGGACGCTGCATCATGACGGGGCTGGCCATTTTGGTTCGGGCCGCGTTCAGGTGCGGACCGCCCCGCAAGGGACGGGTATTATCGCTGGTGGTCCGATGCGCGCCGTGTTCGAATCGCTGGGTGTGGCAGATGTCGTCACCAAGTCGATCGGCACGTCCAACCCCTATAACATGATCCGGGCGACGTTTGCGGCTTTGACCGAACAGACCAGCCCGAAGTCGGTGGCCCAGCGCCGTGGCAAGAAGATCGCTGATCTTCTGAAGCGCAGCGGGGCCAGCGCAGCGGAAGCTCAGGCTGACGCTGAAGCTGTTGCGGAGTAATCGACGATGGCGAAGATCAAGATCAAGCAGGTCGGTTCTCCGATCCGTCGGACCAAGGATCAGCGCGCAACGCTGATCGGCCTTGGCCTCAACAAGATGCACCGTGTTTCGGAACTGGAAGACACGCCCGCTGTGCGCGGCATGATCCAGAAGGTCCGTCACATGGTCGAAGTGCTCGACGCCTAAGGCGTCGGGCATTCCGGCCTTGGCCGGGATCCCGGGTGGCAAGCGCGACACACCCGCGGGCTTTAGCGACAAACGCCACGGCAGGCCTGTGGCACATAAAGCGAGTGCAAAAAGATGAAACTCAACGAAATTCGTGACAATGATGGCGCCCGCAAGGACCGGATGCGCGTCGGACGCGGCATCGGTTCGGGCAAGGGCAAGACCGGTGGTCGCGGCCAAAAGGGTCAGAAGAGCCGTGGGGGCGTTTCGATCGCGGGCTTTGAAGGCGGTCAGATGCCGCTGCACATGCGCCTGCCGAAGCGTGGCTTTAACAACATTTTTGCAAAGGATTATGCCGAGGTGAACCTTGGCGCGATCCAGAAGTTGGTGGACGCGAAGAAGCTCGACACCAAGGCGACGATTGATCACGCCGCGCTTCAGGCAGCGGGCGTTGCCCGTGGTGGCAAAGACGGCGTGCGGGTTTTGGCCAAGGGCGCATTCTCGGCCAAGATCAGTGTCCGCGTCGCTGGTATTTCGGCGGCTGCCAAGGCGGCTATCGAAAAGGCTGGCGGTTCGGTTGAGGTGATCCATGTCGTTCCGGCCGCCGAAAAGGCTGCCGCGAAGAAGGGCACCACCAAGGCCAAGGCTAAGGCCTGAGGAAATCCTTCTTCAGGGCTTAGACAAAGGCTGAAGAGTCTCTATATGAATCGGCGGGCTGTCCCTTTGGGCTGACCCGCCGTTTCTTTTTCAAGGGTCAAGAAATCCATGGCAAGTTCCGCCGAACAGATGGCCGGCCTCAACCTCTCCCGCTTTTCGCAAGCGACGGAGCTGAAAAGCCGGATCTGGTTCACCATTGGTGCGCTTATCGTCTTCCGCTTGCTCAGCCACGTGCCGCTGCCGGGGATCGACCCCAAGGCGCTGGAAACGCTGTTCAACACGACCAAGGGCGGCGTGCTGGATTTCTTCAATATGTTTTCAGGCGGCTCGCTTCAGCGCATGAGCCTGATTGCGCTGGGTGTCATGCCCTATATCACGGCATCCATTGTCGTGCAGTTGGGGACGTCGTTGTCGCCGACGCTGGGCGCCTTGAAGAAAGAGGGCGAAAGCGGCCGTCAAAAGCTGAACCAATATACCCGCTATGGCACTGTCGTCCTGACGATTGTGCAGGGCTATTTCATCGCGGTTGGTCTTGAAAGCTGGGGCGCGAAAGACGGGCTGTCTGCCGTGGTGGAACCCGGTATGCTATTCCGCATTGCCTGTGTGACTGCCCTTTTGGGCGGCACGATGTTCCTGATGTGGCTGGGCGAGCAGATCACAAGCCGCGGCATCGGCAATGGCATTTCGCTGATCATCATGGCCGGGATTGTATCGACCTTGCCCAAAACGCTGGCGCAAGTCTTTGAAGGTGGCCGCACGGGCACGATGCAGCCGCTGATGGTGTTGGGCATCGGTGTGGCCGTGATCGGGATGATTGCCTTTATCTGCTTCATGGAACGGGCGCAGCGCCGCGTTCTTATTCAATATCCCAAGCGTCAGACACAGCGCGGTATGATGCAGGCGGACAAGAGCTTTCTGCCGCTGAAGATCAACACTGCGGGCGTGATCCCGCCGATCTTTGCCTCGTCGCTGCTGTTGATGCCGCTGACCATCGTTCAGTTTGCGGGCCAGAATGCGGCGCAAGATAGCAAGATGGGGGATATTGTTCTGACGATCACGGGCGCTTTGCAGCACGGGTCGCCCTTGTACATGGCACTTTATGCGTTCGGTATTCTGTTCTTTTGCTTCTTTTACACGGCGGTTGTGTTCAACCCGGAGGAAACGGCTGATAATCTGAAACGGCATGGTGGCTTCATTCCGGGTATCCGCCCGGGCAAGTCCACGGTCGATTATCTTGATTATGTGCTGACCCGCATCACGGTGCTTGGCGCGGCATACCTGACCTTTATCTGTCTGGTGCCGGAATTTGCCATCGCCCAGATGGGCATCCCCTTCTATCTCGGGGGGACCAGCCTGCTGATCGTGGTCA
>JAHEGQ010000187.1 GCA_024645025.1 Sphingomonadaceae bacterium | reverse complement strand
TGCGGAGCCTTTCTTCATGGATCAGGTGGTAGCCGACCATGCGATGGCTGGCCCCATTGTCGAGCGTGACGTCCATCGAAAAGGGCTCAAGCAAATCGTGCCGGCTGAGTGCCGCCATGAAATCCCCTGACGCGCGATAGCCATCGTCAAGCGCCCCCAACATATCGGAAACATGGTTCAGAAACGGCGTTGGCTTTCCGTCGGCATCGAAAACGGCGGCGCAACCGTCCAAGGGTGTCGGCGCCATCACGACCCGTGGATGCGCCATGTCGATATGGACCTGTGCCGGTCCTTGATTGGCCTGCGGCCGCCCAACCAAAAAGGGCTGCACAGCCATGGCAAGGGGCTTGCAGGTTGCGTCCCAAATTCCTTGTTTGACGAATAGGTTTTCGGACGGTTCAAACCCGAACAACGCGAGTGCAGAAAAACTGCGCGTTTCCGCATTATGTCGGAAGAGAATAGGGTATTCACAAGCGAGGCGACGAAATTCGGCGGGCACAGCCAGACAAGCCATCACCCCGTCTCCTAGGTCAGCGCCGGCGCCAGTTCGGATTTGCAGGGCAGCATGGTCTGCTGGGTCCAGAATTTGATGACTTGTCATCCCGTTATACTCGCCCGTCATGTCTTATCCGAAGATGCGGGAAAGGAGCCACCCCGGCAAGCGGCGCAGCTCCTCCCGTATTCTTCTTATACCCTCAAATAGGGTCAGAAGGTATAGCGGATCCCCCCCGCATAACGCGCATATCCGGGCGCTGCGAAGAACACGGTATTGGCGTTGCGCATATGGCCGCGCCGATCCGCATTTGTGATGTTGATCCCTTCGACGAAGACCGTCATGCCCTTGCGGAACTCCCAGCTCGCGCTGACGTCATACTGGCCATAGGGCTCGATATAATAAGGGTCGAAGCCATAGCCGGACAGGAACTTATCACGCCAGTTATAAGCGATACGGGCCTGCAGGCCGTTCTTGTCATAATAGAGAACCGCGTTGGCGCTATCGCTAACCCCCGTGACGGCAAATTGCGTCGCGGTATAGCGCAGCGTGTTGTCAAACTTCGTATCGCTGCGCACGATCGTGTAGTTCAACTGAGTGCCAAAGCCGGTATCCCCGAAATTATGCTGCAAAGCGAATTCCCAACCATGCAGCGTGGCAACCTGATCGCTGTTACCAGGGCGCGTGATCGTAAAGACCACATCTGGATCTGACGCTTGGCCGATAATGCCCCGCGGCACGCCGTTGTTAAGCTCGACAACACTGGGATTGTTGACAGCCAACCAAGCGAGGATCTGGGCAAAGCCAGGGTTCCCGCCCAAGGCCGTCCGTGCTGCCTGGACCGCGGCGCCCTGCGCCGGGTTGGTCAGGTCAAATAGCGGCTCTTGCACCGTTGTGTTGGCAATGAAGTTACTCACCTTCTTCTGGAAGAAGCCAACCGAGACATAGCTATCGCGTCCGTAATACCATTCTGCGGACAGATCGATATTCTTTGACTTATAGGGGATAAGGCCCGGATTGCCGCTGCCTGCCGTGCTGCCACCGCCTGGCCGCAACGGTTGATTCACGGTGATCCCGCCCTGCATAGCTGCATAATCGGGACGCGTAATCGTATGGCTGTAGGAAGCGCGCAATTTTACATCGGAAACCGGCGTAAAGTCGAAATCAAATGCCGGCAGCCAGTTTTCATAATCGCCCTTCAGGGTCGAAAAGCCCGCTTGGCCAGAAAACTTCAGGCCAATTTCGTTGTCTGCAACCCAAACCGTGCCTGTCGGCACGGGGACAAGCGCCGAGGAAGTGATCTTGGTCTTTTCGTAGCGCAAGCCCATGCGCAGATTTGCGGGTGCTGCACCAAGATCAAAGCTGTGCTTGGACTGGATATAAGGTGCAACTGTCTTTTCCCGGATGCGCCGGTCGGTATCATATTGCGCAAGGCACGTGCCCGGCTGCGCCTTACCAACCCATGACCGGCTGCAAGCACCAACAGTCGACTCCAGCAAACCGATCAGACGTTCGGTGTCAATTTGGAAGTAATTTGCCAGAATGCCCGAGCCGTTGGATCCGCTCATCCCTGAAAGCCGGTCCGGCAGATTCTGCGGGACATAGATATCATCCGGCGTTGCCGAAGGCGGAAGCTCTGACAACCCACCCCAGCTATCGCTTTGCAGGAAGCCATAAGCGGAACGAACCTTATTGTCCGTGTAGGTAACGCCGAAATCGAGGCTATCGATGAGGGCGCTGTCAAAATCATAGCCACCGCGCAGCGACGCTTCGTTCACCCGGTCCCGCATATAGGCATTGCGGAAGGCGTTGCCCGAGGGACGCAGGCTTGCCGCGTTCAGCAATACGCCGGGGTTCATCGTCGCCGAAATCACGGGCATTTTGGTGGAGAAATCCACCTTCTGATTGGCAACGCCAAAAACGGCGCTGCCAACAGCGATATTGCTGCCATACGGGCTGGTCGGCTTACTTTCCGCCGTGGAGTGATGCGCATCCAACTCCAGGTGAAGGGCACCCGGGCCATCCCACGCAATATTCGCTCCAAGCGAGCGATTCAGGTTACGGTTTGCAGCAACGGCACCCGTTACAGCAAGATCCTTGCCTTCATTGGGCCCAAAAGCTTCCGAGTAGAAAAGCGGACCTGCCGCCGGCCCATCGGTCCAGCTGCTGGTGGTGTTGTTATGATTGAACCAAACCCCAATGGAATTGGTTCGGGCATCCACCGTGTTTTGAGACATGGTATAATCGACGACCGCAGACAATGTGTCGGTTGGCTTGACCTGCAAAACCAGCTGACCATTGATGCGCTCACGGTCAATGTCGGTGAAGTCATAGGCCGCATTCTGCGTAACCTGGTACACATCCGTCGGGTCTGGGTGGTTGGTCACTTGCGCATAGTTGCCGCGCCAATCATTTGCATCGACTGGCAGCGAGCCCCAGTTATTCTCATTGCCAAGATAGCCTTCGCGCCATCCGGCACTGAATTGCGCAAGGCTTGCCTTGCGACGCTGGTAAGAGCCGGTGACCAAAATCCCAACTCTTTCATCAGCGAAGGTCTTGCTCAAAATGCCCGAAAATTCAGGCGTCGGCTTTGTGCCTTCAAAGGTGTGATCAACCACGACCTTCGCAGAGAGTGACCCCTTGAAACCGGGTCGATCCAACGGGCGCGGCGTCTTGATATTGATGACGGAGCCGATGCCCCCTGTCGGCAGCGACGCGCGGCCTGATTTGTAAACCTCCACCCCTGCAACGGCTTCCGCTGCAAGATTGCCGAAATCAAAGCTACGCGATGCCGGCGCCGCGCAACAACTGCCCAGCTCCGACGCGGGCATCTGGCGACCGTTTAGCAGGACGAGGTTAAAGTCTGGCCCAAAGCCGCGAACGGTAACCTTGGCACCCTCGCCACTGTTGCGGTCAATCGAAACCCCCGTGATGCGCTGCAGCGATTCAGCAAGGTTTGTATCCGGGAATTTGCCGATGTCTTCAGCAGAAATCGCGTCGACAACGCCTTGGGCATCGCGCTTGATGTCCATGGCTTCGCGCAAACTGGCGCGCAGACCCGTGACAACAATTTCATCATTGTCACTGGCGGCAGCCTTGACGTCTTGGGCAATGGCCGTTTGCGCCGTGAAACCGAGAACCAGCACCGACGCACCCATCATTAAATGACCAAGGCGTGGCTTTTGCGAATCAGACATTGGATTTGCCCTCCCATTTTTGCGGGGTTTACCGCAACTTTGTCTTAAATGTGAACGTTCACCTAATTGAGAACGTTCACTTCGTCAAGATGAGCATGCCCATCAAAACTAAGCCCAGCCAACCCAACGGTCCTGCCCTGTAATCGAAGTAAGTTGTTTTGTTCGCAAATGGCGCGCCCGGCAGGATTCGAACCTGCGGCCCCAAGCTTAGAAGGCTCGTGCTCTATCCAACTGAGCTACGGGCGCGCATCGGGGTGCAATAGCGCGAAAAGGGGCAGAGCGGAACCTCTAGACGAACAGCTCCGAACAGGCAGGCGGTAACAGGCAGGCCGTGACAGGGCGGATTTTTCCGGCCAGAGAAACAAAATGACCGTCTCGCCCGCTGATGCGCCGTCCATTTCGGCACGCCTTTCGCGCCCTTGGGTCGGGGGGGCGTTGCTTGGGATGCTGGGGACTTTGGCGCTGCGCGTCTGGGTTGGCCGGGGTCTGCCGCTCTGGCTTGATGAAAGCTGGACGGGGATGATTGCCACCCAGCCGGACCTCCGGTCCTTTTGGCGCGAAGCCTGGCTCGATTGCAATCCGCCGCTTTATTATGGGGTGATGGCACTTTGGACCAAACTCGCTGGAACGTCCGATCTTGCCTTGCGCCTGCCCAGCCTGATCTGCGTGACGCTGGCACCGCTGCTGCCGCTATGGGGGCGGCTGCCCGGCCTAAGTGCCCCTTCCCGGGTCACATGGGCCCTGCTGCTGGCGCTATGGGGGCCGGGTTTTGAGGTGGCAACGGATGCGCGCGGCTATGGCTTGCTTTATCTTTTGTCCGTTGCCCAGTTGTTGGCCTTTGTTGCGCTGATGAGCGCGCCGGGCCGGCGGCGCGCGACGCTTTGGGCCGCTTTTTCGGCCTTGGCGGGGCTGACGCATTATCACGCGCTGTTGGGGGCCGGCTTGCAGGGGCTGATGCTGATCTGGCAGCACCGCGCCCGCGCCTTGGCCTTATGGCCCGCGGCACTCGCCTTTGTCCCGACCTTTGGCTGGCTGGCGCTCCATGCCCCCCGCTTGGCCGATTATGCGCGGCCAGATGTTGCGTGGTATGAAGCGATGACACCCGATTTGGCCGCGGGCTTTGTGCGCTATGCGCTGGGGCTAACGGGTGCGGGCCTTGCCCTTGTGTTGATTGGCCTTGGAATAGGGGCCGCATGGCGTCGCCGCACCGGGACACCGCCCAAGGCACAAGTCGCGATCAGGGTCTGGCAGGTCGCCGCGCTGATCAGCCTCTTGGGGCTTGGGGTAGAGTTGGGCCTGTCCAGCCTGAAACCCATGCTGACCGATCGGTATCTCGTGCCGCTGGTGCCGGGCCTTTTGCTGGGCCTTGTCCTTTTGGTGCAGCATTGGCTGCGCGGCGCTGGTCTGGCAGCGCTTGTCGCGCTCTATGCCGGGATGCTCCATCCGGCAGCAGATCGGGCCAAGCTGATCGCCAAGACGCGCTATGGCTTTGCCGCGGCCAGCGCCTTTATTGCCGAACAAAACCCACGTCGCCTGATCTTTGTCTGGGATCATCCAGCGGCCCATATTCTGGACCCGGGATCGGTTTCAAAATTGGGGGGCTTTTTCCTCACCCGCGCAGGCCATGCGCTGCCCGTCACCGCCGTCACGCTTTCCCCGCACGATGATGCCAATCGCCGCCTGCCAGCGCTTGCGGGCGACAAGGGCGGCATCATCTGGATCTACAACCGCGCCCGCGCGTCATCGGCCCGGCAAAACCCGCCAAGGCCTGCCGCATGGTCGGGCCGACATTGCCTGTGGTCGCCAGGGCGCTGGGTGGGTACGCTGGCCTGTGGGCCAGTTCGCCCGCCCAAGGCATCGCACTGATTGCCAAATGACGCCCACCCGTTAAGCTGATCGCATGAGCACAACCGACCTCCGCGCCGTCAAGGCTGAAACCGTCCACCAGTTCCGCAGCTTCGACGTCGTGATGGCGGCCTTTGTGGCGATCTTGCTGCTGTCCAACGTCATTGGCGCGGCCAAGGTCGCGACGCTGGGCGGGGTGGAATTTGGGGCGGGCATCCTGTTTTTCCCGCTGGGCTATGTCATCGGCGATGTGCTGACAGAAGTTTATGGCTATGCCCGCGCGCGCCGCTGCATCTGGGTGGGCTTTTCAGCTTTGCTCTTCATGGCATTTATGAGCTGGGTTGTCGTTTCGCTGCCGCCTGCACCGGGCTGGACCGGGCAAGCCGCTTATGAAAGCGTCTTCGGGCAGGTGCCCCGTATCGTCTTTGCCTCTATCGTCGCCTTTTGGGCGGGCGAGTTCGTCAATTCCTATGTGCTGGCGCGGATGAAGGTCTGGACGCAAGGCAAGCATCTGTGGAGCCGCACGATTGGGTCCACCATTTTCGGGCAGGGCGTGGATAGCCTGATCTTTTATCCGCTGGCCTTTTGGGGCGTCTGGGGATCGGATCAGGTGTTGACGGTCTTGGTCACCAACTGGCTGCTGAAAGTCAGCTGGGAAGTTGTGCTGACGCCCGCCACCTATGTGGTGGTCAATACGCTCAAGCGCCACGAAGGCGTTGATCTGTTTGACGAAGGAACGGACTTTACGCCCTTTCGCACCCGCGCCTGACGCGGCTCAGGCCGCCGCCATCACCGGATGCCGCACGGCAAGGCCCGCCTGCGCCAAGGCGTGATGCGCATCGCCAATCGTCGCATCCCCAAAATGGAAAATAGACGCGGCAAGCACGGCGCTGGCATGGCCCTTGGTGACGCCCTCCACCAGATGCCCAAGTCCACCGACACCGCCAGAGGCGATCACCGGCACCGATACGGTGTCCGCAATCGCCCGGGTCAGGTCCAGATCATAGCCGTCGCGCGTGCCATCCCGGTCCATTGAGGTAACGAGGATTTCGCCCGCGCCCAGCTCTGCCAGCCGCAGCGCATGGGCCACGGCATCAATCCCCGTTGCCCGGCGGCCGCCATGGGTAAAGACTTCCCAATGATCGCCGGAGCGGCGCGCATCGACGCTGGCGACAACGCACTGGCTGCCAAAGCGGCTGGCAATATCCGCCACCAGTTCCGGCCGCGTCACGGCGGCGGAATTCACCGCCACCTTGTCCGCGCCCGCCAGCAACAACGCGCGGGCATCGTCGGCGCTGCGCACGCCGCCGCCCACGGTCAGCGGCATGAAACAAACTTCGGCAGTGCGGGCGACGACATCGAGGATGGTCTCGCGCCCTTCATGGCTTGCGGTAATGTCCAGAAAGCAAAGCTCATCCGCGCCCGCCGCATCATAGGCCCGGGCTGCCTCAACAGGATCGCCCGCATCGATCAGATCGACAAAGTTCACGCCCTTGACGACACGGCCATTGGCGACATCCAGACAGGGGATCACACGGACGCGAACGCTCATCCCCGCCTCGCAACAGCCAGTGCCGATGCCAGATCCAACCGCCCATCATAAAGCGCGCGGCCAGTGATCACGCCTTCAATCCCGTCTGCCACATGGGGGACAAGGCGATGAATATCCTGAATATCGGCCACCCCGCCCGAGGCGATGACGGGGATGTCGGTAGCGGTCGCCAGCGCAACCGTCGCGGCGACATTGCATCCTTTCAGCAGGCCGTCACGCCCGACATCGGTAAACAAAAGCGCGGCCACGCCCGCATCCTCAAATCGGCGGGCCAGATCGACGACCGGCATATCGGATGTTTCGGCCCAGCCATCGGTCGCGACAAAACCATCGCGGGCATCCACCGCAACCACAATCTGCCCGGGAAAGGCGCGCGCGGCCGCTTTGACGAAATCGGGATCCTTCAAGGCCGCTGTGCCAATCACCACCCGGTCCACGCCCAGTGACACCCAACGGTCCACCGCCTCCGGGTTGCGGATGCCGCCGCCCAATTGGACCTTGCCGTCAAAGGCGCGGACAATGGCTTCCACCGCATCGGCATTGACCGCGCGGCCCGCAAAGCTGCCATCCAGATCAACAACGTGCAAATGGCTGGCCCCGGCCTTGGCAAACAGGCCCGCTTGCGCGGCAGGATCATCGCCATAAACCGTTGCGCGGTCCATATCGCCTTCGGCCAGACGAACGACCTGACCGGCCTTCAGATCAATGGCGGGGAAGATAATCAGGCTCATGGCCGCCACTCCAGAAACCGGCCCAGCAGGGCAAGGCCGTAACGTTGACTTTTTTCGGGATGGAACTGCACACCGACCCGGTTGTCCCGGCCAACGCCCGCAACAATGGGGCCACCATGCGTGGTTGTGGCCAGCACGTCCGCGCCCTCAAAGGCATAGCTGTGCAGGAAATAGGCCTCGCCCGCTTCAATCAACGGATGCGCTTGTGCCGGGACGACGTCGTTCCAGCCCATATGCGGCACCTTGATCGCCGGATCGGTTGGCGTGATCTGGCGCACGACACCCTTAATCCAGCCAAGGCCCTGATGCCGCCCATGCTCTTCCCCCGCTTCGGCCATCAGCTGCATCCCGACGCAAATGCCCAAAAAGGGGCGGGCCTTGGGGCCCGTTGCCTCGTTCAGCGCGTCGATCATATCCGGCAGGGCGGAAAGCGCGTCCATACAATGCGCAAAAGCGCCAACGCCGGGCAGAACAATGCGATCGGCCTGTCGCACGATTTCCGCATCGGCAGTCACGACCACATCCTGCGCGCCCGCCGCCTTTAAGGCGTTGCGGACAGACTGAAGATTGCCTGCACCATAATCAATTAGGGCAAGCGTCACAGGATCCCCTTGGTCGAGGGGACGGCATCTGCCTTGCGCGCGTCGATTTCAACCGCGACGCGCAACGCGCGGGCCAACGCCTTGAAGCAGCTTTCCACGACATGGTGGTTGTTCGCACCATAAAGATTTTCGATATGAAGGGTGATCCCCGCGGCCTGCGCAAAGCTGTGGAACCAATGCTCGATCAGCTCGGTGTCCCATTCCCCCAAACGCGGGGTGCCAAAATCTGCCTTGAAGACCAGCCACGGCCGCCCGGAAATGTCGAGCGCGCACCGCGTCAAGGTTTCGTCCATCGGGGCATAGGCATGGCCGTAGCGGGTGATACCCTTTTTGTCGCCCAGCGCCTTCAGCACGGCTTCGCCAATGGCGATGCCCGTGTCTTCGGTGGTGTGGTGCTGGTCGACATGGAGGTCGCCAATGGTGCGTACCTTCAAGTCGATCAGGGAATGGCGCGACAGCTGTTCCAGCATATGGTCCAGAAAGCCGATCCCGGTCGACACGTCATATAGGCCCGTGCCGTCCAGGTTCACCTCGACATCGATCGACGTTTCGCTCGTCTTGCGTTGAATAAGGGCCGTCCGCATGACCTAGGGCCTATAGCGCCTCTGCGGTTGCGCGCAACCGCTTGACCATCCGGGGTCAAGCGTCCAACGTCGATTGCATCATGACAGACGAAACGCCCGACAGCCTGATTCCCTATGACGATATTGTGCAGGATGCCCTGCGCGCCGTTGTCGGCCGCGTGCTGGGCGGGATCCAGTCCAATCTGGACCTGCCGGGCGCGCATCATTTCTACATCACCTTCAAGACGTCAGCACCTGGCGTCGCCATTCCCGATCATCTGCGCCAGCGCTTCCCGGATGAAATGACCGTAGTGCTCCAGAATAAATTCTGGGACCTGACGGTGGACGATACAGGCTTTGAGGTTGGCCTGACCTTTAGCCAGGTGCCGACAAAGCTGTTTATCCCCTTTTCGGCAATCACGGCCTTTGTGGACCCGGCGGTCGAATTTGCGCTGCACTTCCAAGTCAATCTGGACGAGGATGATACGCCCGCCCATGGTCCAGCTGAAAATGATGCCCCGCACGTCCAACCAATTGAAGATGGCTCCAACGTCGTCACCGTGGATTTCGGCCGCAAAAAATAACGGCTGAAACGACCGCAAATGTGTTGGGCGCGCGTGGCCAATTGACGCGCGGCGTCCGCCGTTGCAAGAGCAGCCATGGCCCAGATCGACCCCAAAGACCCGCATAAGTTCAAACGGCGCGGCATCTTGTTTATCGTCTCCTCGCCCTCAGGTGCCGGCAAATCGACGATCTCACGCAAATTGCTCGCAGCCGACGCCGGGCTGGAAATGTCTGTTTCCGCAACCACCCGCCCGCCCCGCGCGGGGGAGGTGGACGGCAAGGATTATCATTTCGTCGACCTTGAAAAATTCCGCGACATGGTGGCCGAAAATGACTTTCTGGAATGGGCCCATGTCTTTGGCAACCGCTATGGCACGCCGCGCGGGCCGGTGGAAAAGGCGCTGGCCGAAGGCCGCGACGTTTTGTTCGACATTGACTGGCAGGGGGCACAGCAGCTCTATCAGCAAGCGGGCGGCGATGTGGTGCGCGTCTTCATCTTCCCGCCTTCGCTGGACGAATTGGAACGCCGCCTGCGCGCACGCGGCACCGATACCAATGAAGTGATCGAGGGCCGGATGGCCCGCGCCACGGCTGAGATCAGCCATTGGGACGGCTATGACTATGTCCTCGTCAACGATGATGTGGACCAATGCTTCCAGAATGTGAAAGCCATTTTGGAGGCCGAGCGGCTGAAGCGCAGCCGCCAGACCGGCCTTATCGGCTTTGTCCGCAGCCTCGCCAAATCGGGCCGCGACTGACGCCTAAAGCAATTCCAGAAAATGGCAGGCGGCCAGAAAATCCCGCCGCCGCGCCGCACGCGCGGCCAAGGCCAGATCATCTTCGCCCCATAATTCGGCCTGCCACAGCTCTTCCAGATGGGCGATATCAAAGGCATCTTCGGGCAGCACCGCTTCTTCCAGCAGCGCAAGCCCGATCACCAACGACCCGCTGATCGTCACCAAAGGGGACAGCGCCGCGAGCCGAAAGGGGTCGGTCTGCGCGACAGCGTCGCCCAGCCGCAACACCGTTGCCAGGGGCTGGGGCTTGTGCATGATGCCGGTGACGCGGGTGAAGGATACGCCAAATCGGTCCCCCGCCCAATCAAGCAAGGGGTCCCAACGCTGCGCCTGACGCGCGACAAGATCGGGCGGGCCATCCGCGCGATAACAGAGCAATTCGGTTTCGCCATATTGGGCCAGCCCGGCGGCAAAGGCCGCCTGTTCGGGCGCGACCCGATCAATCGCGGCGTTGGCAAGGCCGGTTAGGGGCATATCCTGCGGGCGAATATCCTCGCCTTGCGCCATCCATTCTGCGGCCACCGCCGCGGCCAAATGGGGGTTGGGCAGCGCCAGCAGCGCGCGCGCGGGTGTTTTGACAGGGCGGCCATCCAACAGGATGCCGCCCGCATCTGTTGTCGAGACTTCTTTGTAGAACCGCTTCATTCCGGCGTTCTCCAGCGGCGCTTCAGCAGAACCGGCAGGCCATAGAAACCGCCGATCCCGGCAAAGAAAAGGGCATAGCCCAACAGCGGCGCTGTGCCCGGCGCCAGCTTGCCGGCCAAATTGGCAATGCCCGCAAAAACCAAGGCAATCGCGGCAAAGCGGCACAGGCTGAGCAGCGTAAAGCGACGTTGCGCACGGGCTTCATCTTCGGTCATGACAGGGCCTTTGCGATCTGATCTGGATGGGTGGTGACATGATAGGCGCCTGCGGCCCAGAGCTCTTCTGCATCATGATAGCCCCAATCCACCCCCAAGGATCGGGCCCCCGCTGCCACGCCCATCGCCATGTCAAAGCTGGTATCCCCAATGACGACCGTGGTTTCGGGGGCCGCGCCTGCGTCCGCCATGGCCTGTTCCACCATCGATGGATGCGGCTTGGACGGGTGGCGATCGGCCGTTTGCAACGTGATGAAGCGATCGTGCAGGCCATGATGACGCAAACACAGGTCTAAGCCGCGATCAGACTTGCCCGTCGCCACCCCCAAAAGCCAGCCCGCTTGCGCCAGCGCATCCAGCGCAGGCACGATGCCGTCAAACAAGGGCTCATCGACCAACCCCTTGCCGCGCAGACGATGAAAGGCGGCTTTGTAATCCTCGGCCAGTTGAACGTGCAGCGCCGGATCCGCCTCGGGCAGCAACGCCTGCATGGCGGGCACAAGGCTAAGCCCCACAATCCGCCGCGTCGCGCTGCGCGACGGCGCGTCCAACCCCGCACGGCGAAAGGCATCGTCCATGCACATAATGATGTTGTGCTGGCTATCCACCAGCGTGCCATCGCAATCAAAAAGCGCCAGTCGGTTCATCCGAACAAATGCCCCTTTTAAGGGTCAGCCCCGGGGGCGCTTGGGCGGCGCCTTGCCGCGCTTGGCCGGGGCTGCGGGTTTTGCGGCCCCCCGCCCGCGCCGTTCGCCTTTGCGTTCTTTGCGGGCAGCCTTGGCCTTATGGGCCACGGTGCGCTTCTTGCCTTCGGCCGTTTCAGAGAATTTCACCTCATCCATCGGCAAGGCGTCGCCATCCATCAACTGGAAGCCCAGATCCTTCAGGCTTTCCAGAAAATGGGGCGGCAAGTCGGCGCGCACATCAATTTGCCCGCCATCGGGATGGTCAACGCGCAGGCGGCGGGCGTGGAGGTGCATCTTGCGGCTGATCGTGCCCGTCAAAAAGGCGTCGCGCCCCCCATATTTGCCATCCCCGACAATCGGGTGGCCGATGGCCGCCATATGCACGCGCAGCTGATGGGTGCGCCCGGTAAAGGGTTGCAGTTCTACCCAGCAGGCATTGTTGCCCGCCCGGTCGATCACGCGATAGCGGGTGCGCGCGGGTGCCCCTTCCTTTTCATCAACGTGCATCTTTTCGCCGCCGGTGCCGGGCTGTTTGGCGATGGGCAGTTCAATCATCCCGTCTTCAATCGACGGCACACCAACGATAATCGCCCAATAAATCTTGCGCGCGGTGCGGCTGGAAAAACTTTTTGAAAATGCCGCCGCCGCGCGTGGCGTGCGGGCAACCAGCAGAACGCCAGACGTGTCCTTATCCAGCCGGTGGACAAGCTTGGGCCGCTGATCCTGTTCAAACCACAAAGCGTCCAGCAAGCCGTCGACATGCTCGGTCGTCTTGGTGCCGCCTTGGGTTGCAAGGCCGGGTGGCTTGTTGAGGACAAGCGCCGCCTTGTCCTTGTGGATGACCAGCGATTCCGCAAACGCCATCTGGTCATCCGTCAGGCGCGGACGTTCCTTTTTGGGCTTGGTGCTGGTGGTGACGGGATCCGCCGGGGGTACCCTGATCTGCTGGCCCGCCTCGATCCGGTCGCCGGGGGTGGCCCGCTTGCCATCGACGCGCAGCTGCCCGGTGCGCGCCCAGCGCGACACGGTGTTGAAGCTGGCATCGGGCAGATGCCGCTTGAACCAGCGGTCCAGCCGGATGCCATCATCTTCGGCATCCACGGTGAACTGGCGGACCTGCTCGCTCATGCCCGCACCAACGCATAGCCCAAAGCCAGCGCCGCGATGGAGCCGATGACAGAAGCCAAGGCATAGCCTGCCGCCAACAGAAATTGGCCGCGCGCCATCAGCTGAAAGCCTTCAAGGCTGAACGCGGAAAAAGTGGTGAACCCGCCCAGCACGCCCACGCCCAGAAACAGCCGGGCGCCTTCCGAGGCATGGCCCCGCACCACCAGCGCCGCCAAAATTCCCATCAGGAACCCGCCCATGAGGTTGACGAAAAAGGTGCCGAGCGGCCAACCACTGGCCCGGGTGCCAAGGCTCATCACGGCCAAATAGCGGGCAGCAGCGCCAAGGGCGCCCCCCAACATGACAGGAAAAATCGGATACATAGGTGCGCTTTAGCCCAGCTGCGCCCAGAAAAGAAGCGTTGTGGGCACAGGCCCTTAAATCAAAGGGTCACTTGGCCTGAAATACAGGTAACGCATTGCCCGCCCACATGGACCGCATCGCCTGTGATGCGGATGTCGATCACGCCATCCCGGCCCACTTCGCGGCCCTGAGACGCGCGATAGGCATCGCCATCCCCAATGTGACCCGCCAGCAGTCGATAGGCTGCCACCGCGCCATTACCGCTGCCACAGACCGGGTCTTCCGCAATGCCATCGGCAGGCGCGAAGGACCGGACAACCAATCCATCCCCCTCCGATGCAAAAACCGTCAACCCCGTGGTCTGGTGGCGCCGATCATATTCGGCCAACAGCGCAAGGTCAGGCGCAAGCGCGCGGACGTCGTTGGCCGAGGCCAGTTCCACGATCACCCATTTTGGGCCGACGTCCAGAATTTGGGGCGGGGCAACTGGCGCTGCGCCCAAGGCGCGTTCCAACAAACCGGCAACCGGGGCCGGCGTGCTGGCATAGCGCGGCAGGCGGAAAGACCGCCCGGTCGAGGTGACGCTGACCTCTACCAGCCCGACCGCGGATTGCTGGATCAGCTTTCCGTTGACGGGTTCGGCAATCCCCGCCTCCATCACCGCATGGGCCGTGCCCAGCGTTGGGTGGCCGGCAAAGGGCAATTCCGCACAGGGGGTAAAGATCCGCACCTGATAGCTTGCGGTTGGATCGTCCGGCGGCAAAACAAAGGTCGTTTCCGACAAATTGGTCCATTGCGCGAATTGCTGCATCTGGGCGTCGCTCAGCCCGGTGCCGTCCAGCACCACGGCGACGGGATTACCGAAAAAGGGGCGATCGGTGAAAACATCCACCTGTTTGAATGGGCGTGGTCGCAGCGTCATGCGGCCGGTTTAACGCGCCGCAAAGCGAAGGGCCAGCGCTGCTTATCGCCCGGTGTTGGTGATCAGGTCGATAATGCTGCCCTGCTTCTGGCCTGGGGTTATCAGGACAAAGGCTGCGGCGCCGCCGCCGCGCATGGCCTTAATCGATATGTCCCGCCCCGCCCGGTGAACGGTGACGCCATAGCCGGCGCCGTGAAGTGCCGTACGATAAAAGGCCAGCACATCGTCGGGCGTCGCCGCGTTGGTAAAGGTCACGGCCCGGACATGACATCTAGGCGACTCTTTTCCGGCAGCCTCTTCCACCTGACTGCCCGATGCCATCGGGACGTCGTCAGGCAGCCGCGCCGACCAAGTCAGGTCATAGGTCAGCCCGTCGGCACACCCGCGTAATTGCGTCTGCGCACGTTCTCCCAAATCCGGACCCTCGGGCCGTTCGCCGGCCGCATGGGGAACGTTGGGGTCTATCGGGACGGCGCCGGTGGACGGCGGATCATGCGGCAGGAGCGCCCCTTGATTGGCCTGCCCAACGAGCGCCGGATCAACCATGATCGGGTCTTCCAGCGCACGGGCCACCGCTGGGTCGACATCCGCCTTTTCGGGTATCTGGCTGCCCAGACCGGTGTCTTTGGTCGGCGATGGAGCGGGCTTGCAGCCTGCCATCATCAGCAGCAGCGGCAGGGCGGACAGGGAAAGGGTATAACGCATAGCCCCGTGCATAACCGCCAAAGGTTAGCGCCCGGCTAAAGCCGGGCACGTTTACGATCGGCGGGCGATCTCCACCGGCAGGCCATCGCGCGGTTTGGGGATGGGCCATGCCTGCCATTTCGCCCCACTGCCTTTGGGCAGGACGATGCGCTGATCCCGCAGCATATGCCACATCAAGATCTTGATCTGCATATAGGCAAAATGCAGGCCCAGGCACATATGCGCACCGCCCCCAAAGGGCACCCAGGCATATTTGTGGCGGGCCTTTACCTGTTCTGGGGTGAACCGCATGGGATCAAAGCGATCCGGATCGGGCCAATATTCGGGCATTTTGTGGGTGAAGGCCGGGCTGATGCTGACATAGGTCCCGGCCTTGAAATGAAAGCCCCCGAAGTCAAAATCCTTGACCGCACGGCGCGGCAGCGAGGGCACCGGCGGGATCATCCGCAGCGATTCCTTGAAGGCGTAATCGGTCAGGACAAGGTCGCCCAGACGGTCATAGGGCAGATCATCACCGTCAATGGCCAGCCCCAGCATTTCATCGCGCAGCTTGTCCTGCCAGTCCGGGTTCTGGCCCAGCAACATGACCATCGATGTGGCAGACGAGGTGATCGTGTCGTGCGCCGCCATCATCAGGAAATTCATGTGATCGATAATCTCGTCATCGCTCAGCAGCGCGCCATTTTCATCGGTGGCGCGGCAAATCTGGCTGAACATATCCTGCGCATCCGAGGCGCGGCGTTTTGGTACTTCTCGGCCAAAATAGGATTTCAGAAAGGCGCGGCCGGCAACGCCCTTGGCCATTTTTGTGCCGGGGATGGGCACACGCACCACGCCCACCGATGCCTGCACCATATCCACAAATGCCTGATTGATCCGATCGGCTTCTGGCCCCCAAGGGATGCCCAGAAAGGCGGTCGCCGCCAGATCCAGCGTCAGTTCTTTGATGGCGGCATAAAAGCCAATCCTTTTGCCCGCCCATTGCTTGACCCGGTCGCGCATCCCCGCATTGATCGCGTCTGCATAAAGCTTCATCGGTTCGGGTTTGAAGGCGATCGACAGCGTGCGCCGATGGACGCGGTGCTGCTCAAAATCCATCAGCATCAATCCGCGCGGAAACAACAGGTTGAGCACAGGGCCCCATCCCTGCTCCGACGAAAAGACCTTATCCCGATCGAAGAGCAGCAGCTCATTGGCATCTGGACCCAGCAGCGTCACGGTCCGCCCGCCAAAGCTGCGCGTCCGATAAATCGGGCCATAGGTCTCTGCCATTTTGCGGGTAAAAGCGTGGGGATCCCTCAACTGCTCAAAGGTCGTGCCCACCAAAGGCAGCCCATCGGTGCCGGGAATGGGGTCGGTCGCCGCGCGCGGCAGGCGGGGTAGCCAGTGCGGATTGGCAGCGTGCGTGTGGGCGTGGGCCATCTAAAATCCTCTCGGCTGCGCGACTCTAGCCTTGGTCGCTGACAAGATTGTCAATTAGGAACGCCTTGCTCCGCTTGCAATGCCCCAGAAAGGTCGTCAGTTTAGGGCGATGCGCAACATGATCTCGCTTCTGATCGGCTTGGCCGCGCTGGTGCTGGTCGCGATCGCCTTCATTCCCTTTCTGGGCTGGGCGAATTGGCTCATCATTCCGATTGCGATTATTGGTCTGGGGATTGGCGCCACAGCCAAAGAAACGGGCGGGCGGACCCTAAACCTTGTTGTTATCATGATCGGCCTTTTTCGGCTGTTTCTGGGCGGCGGGCTGCTCTAATCGGCAAAGCAGAGCCGCCTATTTTCCTAACTAGTTGTCTAATCGGCATTATCTCCCTAAACTGAAAGTCTAAAAAAATCTCTTGGGGGACATAAATCCTATGGTTTGGGGAAAACCCACAGATCCTTATCTGTCCGTGGCTGATCGGTCTTCGATCCGCAGCGATATTTCGATCACCGGCAATCTGAAGGCCAGTGGCGCATTGCAGCTGGATGGCGAAGTGACAGGCGATGTCACCTGCGACAATTTCACCCTCGGTGCCTCCGGCCGGATCAAGGGCAATGTGACCGCGCAAAGCGCGACGATTGCCGGGACCGTTGAAGGCATGGTGATCGCAACCGACCTCGTGATCGAAAAGTCGGCACGGGTGATGGGGGATGTCGCCTATGAGAATATCTCGATTGAAACGGGTGCGCGGGTCGATGGTCGCCTGTCGCAAAAGCTGCCCATCCCCGGCGAACTAAAGCTGGTCAATTCAGGGCTCGAATAAGCGGCACGGCCGGATTAAGGAGGGGTCATGTCATCTGGCCTCTCCTCCATCCCGGTTCTTTCGCTTGCCAATCAGGACACCGACGCAGATGGCTTTGCCAAGGCGCTTGGGGGGTCTTTCCGGCAATTTGGCTTTGCCATCATCACCGACCATGGGGTCGACCCGGCGCTGATCAAGTCTGCCTGGTCGCTAACGCGCGCGCTTTTTGCGCTGCCGCTGGACACCAAGCTGCACTACCACGTCCCCGAAATTTTCGGTCAGCGCGGCTATACGCCCTTTGGCATCGAAATCGCCAAAGACGCTGATCATGTTGACCTAAAGGAATTCTGGCATGTTGGGCGCGATCTGCCGTCTGGGCACCGCTTTCGCGACCATATGCCCGATAATCTTTGGCCCGCCGAGCTGCCGGATTTTCAACCCGTTTTCGCGGCACTTTATGCGGCCTTTGATGCGGTGGGCAGTCGACTATTATCGGCCATCGCTCAGGATCTGGGCCTCTCCCCAAACTGGTTTGAACCAGCTGTGGCGGATGGCAATTCGGTGTTGCGCCTCCTGCATTATCCCCCCGTGCCAGCAGACGCGCCGGGCATCCGCGCCGGCGCGCATGGGGACATCAACCTGATTACCTTGTTGTTGGGGGCAGAAGAAGGCGGCTTGCAGCTCTTGGACCGCAATGGACAATGGCTGTCGATTACGCCGCCCGATGGCGCGCTGGTCATCAATGTGGGCGATATGCTGGAACGGCTGACAAACCATGTCCTCCCGTCCACCATCCACCGCGTCTTGAACCCGCCACCGGCGCGGCGGCATATTCCGCGCTATTCGATGCCCTTCTTCCTACATTTGGCGTCGGATGTGATGATCGAGACGCTGCCGGGCTGCATTTCGGGGGCGCGGCCCAATCTTTACCCCGAACCGATCACCGCGCACGACTTTTTAACGCAGCGTTTGATCGAGATTGGCCTTAAGACTTAAGGTGCAGGGGTAAATTTGACCGATCGGCAAAAGGGACCAAGACAGCCCTTTACCTTCAGCGTGCCATCGGGCTGTTTTTGGAGGTAGGATTTATAGGTCTTGCCCGCGCGCGGATCATAAATCTGGCCTTCCCATTCAGCACCCGCATCGCGAAAGCCCGACAAAAGGACAATGCCTTCAATGGGCCGGTTGCGAAGCGCCGGATCGGGATTGTTGATATCGAGCGGCTTGCCGCCATGCGGGGCGGCCTTGAGCACCTTGGCAACCTTGCCGCAGACAACCGATCCACAGCTTCCAATCTGGACGATGCTGTCGCGTTCTTCGGTATACCAGCGCCCACTGACGGGAATGGCGGCCAGTGTCGGCGCAGCAGAAACCAAACACCCAAGGGCAATCATCATCCGGCGCATCGATACGCTCTCCTCACCTCTTTTGGCGCTTGGCTTGTGCCAAGCTTGATGCAATGAATAGGCCATGAAACGTCATTTTATGCAAGCCGCTGCTGTGACAGCCCTTTCCATCGCTTCGGCCCATGCGGCGACCCTGTCGATTGCGCCGGGGCCTGATGCGCAGGAACGCCTGCAAGCCGCGCTGATTGACGCGCGGCCCGGCGATGTCGTGGCCTTGGCGGCCGGGCGTTTTGATCTGACCGATGGCCTGTCGCTCGATGTCTCAGGCGTCACCGTGAAAGGCGCTGGTCCCGATCAGACGATCTTGTCCTTTGCGGGCCAACAGGCCGCAGGTGAAGGCCTGCTTGTCACTTCGGACGATGTGGTGCTGCGCGATTTTGCGGTGGAAGATGCCCGGGGGGACGGCATTAAGTCAAAGGGCGCGGATCGCATCGTCTATCGCAATATTCGCGTCGAATGGACGGGCGGCCCCAAGGAAAGCAACGGTGCCTATGGCCTGTATCCTGTGGAGTCCCGCGATGTGCTGATTGATGGCGCCACAGTGAAAGGCGCGTCGGACGCTGGCATCTATGTTGGCCAATCCCGCAACATCATCGTGCGCAATTCCACCGCTATGTACAATGTGGCGGGTATCGAGATTGAAAACAGCTATGACGCCGATGTGCGCGACAATTTGGCGACGCATAACACCGGCGGCATCCTGATCTTTGACCTGCCCAATTTGCCGCAACAAGGCGGGCATAATATCCGGGTGTTCAAGAACCGGGTGATCGCCAATGACACCCCCAATTTCGCGCCCAAGGGCAATATTGTGGCCAGCGTGCCCACGGGCACCGGCGTGATGGTCATGGCCAACCGCAACGTCCATGTTTTTGACAATGAAATTGCGGAAAATGGCACGACCAACGTGATGATCGTCGCCTATCAAAACAGCTTTGCCGACCCGCATTACAACCCGGTCGCCCGCGACATTGTGGTCCGCAACAACCGGCATGGCCGGGCGGGCTTTGCCCCGGCCTTTCCCGGCGGCGCAGAATTGGCGCAGGCCCTTGGCGGCACGTTCCCGGCGCTGTTTTGGGATGGCGTTGGCGGCGAGGCCGCCAATGTCCATCTAGAAGACACGGCCCCCGCCATTTCGATGAACCTTGTGGCTCAAGGCCAACCGATCACCGCTGCCAAACCCGCCCCTTATGCCGCGCCCAAAGCCCCCGCCCCGGCGGACTTACCGATGATCGTGATGCCGGATGCGATGGAGGCGGCAGCGCGGTGAGGCGCGCGCTTGCCCTGTTGGGGCTAAGCCTTGCGCTGATCAGCGCGCGGCCCGCGCCGGCGCCGACCATCAACGATGCGCTGATCCTTGGCGACACGCTGCCCGCACGGTTGCAGGATTTCGGCCTTTTGGTGGACGGGAAGACACCCGCGCCTGGCGTGCGGCCTTACCACCTCAACACCCCTTTATTTTCCGATTATGCGGAAAAGTTCCGCTTTGTCTATGTTCCGCCGGGCAAGGCTGCGCGCATGGCAGGCGGCGGGCTGATCGACTGGCCGGTCGGCAGCGTCCTCATCAAAAGCTTTGGGTATCCGGCGGATTTGCGTCGGCCAGATGACGGCATTCGGATATTGGAAACCCGGCTGTTGATCCATCGCGCGTCGGGCTGGGTCGCGTTGCCCTATGTGTGGAACCCGGATGGCCGGGAAGCAGTGCTGAAGCGCGCAGGCCAGCGTCTGCGCGTCAGCTGGACGCATCTGGACGGGCAAACGCGCACGATCAGCTATGCCGTGCCCAATGCCAATCAGTGCAAGGGTTGCCATGTCAGCGGCGATCAAATCACGCCCATTGGCCCCAAGGCCCGCAACCTGAACGACGGCCACCAGTTGCAAGCGCTGAAGCGCGCGGGGCTGCTGCAAGGGCAGATTAGGGGCCTGCCAGCTTTGCCCGTGTGGAACGACCCCAACAGCGGGAGCGTCGCCGCACGGGCCCGCGCCTATCTCGACGTCAATTGCAGCCATTGCCACAACCGCAAGGGCCCGGCCGACACCTCAGGCCTTTGGCTGGATTGGGACCAACCGGCGGATGCCAATCTGGGCCTCTATAAACGCCCCACAGCCGCGGGGCGCGGCAGTGTTGGGCTGGAATTCGCGATCAAGCCGGGGGCGCCTGATCAATCCTATCTGCTTGCCCGCATGGCCAGTCTGGAACCGGGCATTGCCATGCCCGAACTGGGCCGCGCCACCGTGCATGAGGAAGGCGTGGCGCTGATCCGGCGCTGGATTGCCGATATGAAGGCCGATGCCGCCCCCCATCCGTAAAAGGAGAACACTATGTCGATTACCGGACGCTGTTATTGCGGGGACGTTCACTACAAGGCCGAAGGGCCGGGCTTCATGAAATTTGAATGCTATTGCCGGGAGTGCCGCTATATCTCCGGCGGCGGCCCCGTTATCGGCATGGCCGTTCTCAACGCAGGATTTGAAATCACCCAAGGCGCGGTCAAGGACTTTGCCCGGTCCGATATAGAGGGTGCGGTCACCCGCCAATTCTGCCCGCACTGCGGCACCCACTTGTTCACCCGCGCACCGGGCTTTCCCCAAGGCGTGATCCTCAAAATCGGAAGTCTGGATAATCCGGACGATTTTGGCGGGGCCGAATTTGCGGCCTTTGGCTGCGATGCCGAATCCTGGCACCGCCTGCCCGACGACATCCCCGTTCACAACCGCTGGCCGGGGTAAGATTTTTCCCCGCTTTCCCCTTTCATGTTGCGATGCGCAGTGCCACATCCTTGGACATGAAAATCTGTCTGCTGCCAGCCGCCCTTTTCGTCGCGTCTAGCCCGCTTTTGGCGGCTGAAGGGGACATTATCGTCACCGGAAAAGCCCTGCCACCTGCGCTGGGCGACAGCGCCTATGACATCGCCGTCATCGACCCGGGGCGGATTACCACAACCGCTTCGGGCCGGATTGAGGATGTGCTGCGCGATGTCGCGGGGCTGACCCAATTCCGCCGCAGCGATGCCCGCTCTGCCAACGCCACCAGTCAGGGCGCCACCTTGCGCGGGCTGGGCGGCAATGCCTCTAGCCGGGCCTTGCTGGTGCTGGATGGTGTGCCGCAAAGCGATCCCTTTGGCGGTTGGATCACATGGCCGGCCTATCAACCCGAGCGGTTGGGTGCGGTGCGGGTGACGCGCGGCGGGGGATCAGGCGTTTACGGATCAGGTGCGCTTGCCGGGACGATTGAGCTGGAGAGTATCGGCAGCGACGCGGGAAGCGGCCTGTCCGCCATCGCGGCCTATGGCAGCCGCCAATCCATCGAGGCCAACGCCCTTGTTTCGACAACGCTTGGCAGCGGCTTTGGCTTTTTGAGCGCCAGCTATGCGCGCGGTGATGGGTTCATCCCGATTGTGGCGGATCAGCGTGGCCCCGCCGACATCCCTGCCCCTTATGAACAGGCCACATTGGCGGCGCGCGGTATCGCGCCACTGGGCGCACAGACAGAGCTGCAACTTTCCCTTCTTGGCTTTACCGACCGGCGCGAGCGGGGGACCATCCTCTCCCAAAATGGCGGCGATGGGGCCGATGCCAGTGTGCGGCTGGTCCATCAAGGCGCTTGGGGCGTGCAGGCGCTGACCTATGTCCAGTTCCGCAAATTCACCAGCAATGCCGTGTCGGTCAACGCCACCCGATCGGTCGTCACGCAGACCGTGTCCCAATATGACGTGCCGTCCACCGGGCTGGGCGCCCGGCTGGAGGTGCGCCCGCCGCTGGGCAGCGCGGTTGAAGTCCGCTTGGGGGCGGACTGGCGGCGCACCACGGGCGAGACCAACGAGCTTTATTCTTACACCAGCGGCGTTGCGACCCGCACGCGTGAAGCGGGCGGCCAAAGCGATACCGCCGGGGCCTTTGCTGAAGCGTCCGCCAAGCTGGGCGATGTAACGCTGACGGGTGGCGCACGCGCGGACCATTGGTGGATCCGCGACGGCCGCCTGATCGAAACCGTCCGCGCAACCGGCCTTGCCAGCCGCCGCGACCTTGCCCCAAACCGTCAGGGCTGGGCCCCGACCGCGCGGGCGGGCCTGTCTTGGACCTCTGGTGCGGTTACGCTGCGGGGTGCCGCCTATCGGGGCTGGCGTCTGCCCACGCTGAACGAACTCTACCGCCCCTTCCGTGTCGGCGCGGATGCGACTGCGGCCAATCCGGCTTTGGCACCGGAAAAAATGCGCGGCGCCGAAATCGGCGTTGACGTGACGCCCGCCGACGGTCTTGTCCTGCGCGCCACCGCCTTTACCAACCGGCTGAAGGACGCAATCGGCAATGTCACGCTTGCCAATACACCGGGTGTTTATGACGGCGTCGGCTATGTAACGGGCGCCTATCGCAAACGTCTGAATCTGGATGCCGTGCGCAGCAACGGGCTGGAACTGGACGCCCGTTATGCGCGGGGCGACTGGTCCTTGGCCGCCAGCTATGCCTATACCGATGCGCGGGTGCGCGGATCGGGCGCGGCGGTTGGTCTGGATGGCTTGCGGCCGGCCCAAGTGCCCAGCCATAGCGGCAGCGCGACGCTGGGCTGGCGGACGGTTTCCGTGACGGCGCGCTATGTTGCCGCCCAATTTGAAGATGATGCCAATAGCCGCCGCCTGCGCGATGCCTTCACGCTCGATGCCGTTGCCAGCCTGCCGATTAGTCCGCACCTTTCGGTTTTTGCCCGGGGCGAAAATCTCGCCGATGCGCAGATCGATACCGCGATCAGCGCCAGCGGCGTGGTGGAACGGGCCAGCCCCCGCACAATGTGGATCGGGCTGAAAATCAAGTAAGCCGCCTCGGTTAAGCGGCAAAAGAAAGGGGCCGACGGATTGCGCCGCCGGCCCCCTTTTTTTGGCTTTTGCTTTTTGGATCAGAAGGTCTTGCGAACCGTCATGCCAAAGGTGCGCGGCTGGTTGACCGCAAAGCCCAGACGGGCACGGCCACCGCGTTCCCGGTCGAACGACAACAGGGCGTTTTCGTCGAACAGGTTGTTGACATAGATCATCGCTGAGACGCCATTATCGAAGTCGACACCGGCGTTCAGGTTGACGATCTGGTAGCTTGGCAGTTTCAGGTTCAGCAGCGTCGTTGCCGCCGGATCCGCACCGCCAAAGCTGAAGCCATGGCCAAAGGTGCGCGGATTATTTTCCTGATCGCTGGGCTGGGTGAAGCGGCTGCCCACGTGCTGCACCGCCGCCGTCACAAAGCCGTCGGCATTCGCGCCGGCCGCAAAGTTATAGGTGGCGTTGGCCGACAGCTGCAGCTTCGGCACCGACGGCAAACGGTTGCCATCGCGAATGCCGCCCAAGACATTGTCATTGGCATCGCGCACCGTGCTGTCGAACTGGCTTTCCAAAATGCTGCCCGACAGGCCGAATTCAAAGGCCTTGCTGGGACGTGCCGTCAGTTCAAACTCGACGCCAGCCGAATGGGCCTTGGGCACGTTGAACACGACACGCGACGAACAGGTGCCCGCATCCAGCGTGACCTGCAGGTTGCGCATCCGGG
>JAHEGQ010000224.1:4644-5134 GCA_024645025.1 Sphingomonadaceae bacterium | reverse complement strand
CCCGCCAGCCGCATCGGTCGATCTGCTAATCAAGGCCCGGGTGGGCGGGAATTTTTGGGGGGCACAGCCCGTCTTACCTAGTGGGCTGGAACGGCTTTTGGTCCCGGACAACCCGGAGCAACTGGCCGAAATGATCACCGCCAGCCCCGGACGTCATGCCATTATGGCGGGGCCAGAGATGTTTCGCGGGGGGCGCAATCCTTATTTGATCCGCCAAATGATCGATCCAGAGAGCGACCCATGGTGGCTGATTGATCATGTGGGCGAAATTTGGGCCGGCGCGGGGCAAGAAATCGCCTTAATCGCCGCTCTGCTGAAACGTCGGATCCGGCTTTTTGGCATTGGCCCTTACAGTGGATGTCTTAGCGCCCCGGAAGCGGCGGCCCGCCGTGCGCTGGCGGCGCACCGCTATAGCAGTCCATTTACCGGTCAGGGATGGACAGTGACGCAAGCCATTGACCAACTTGCTGATTGGCGGGCGCTGATCGAT
>JAHEGQ010000224.1:2822-4577 GCA_024645025.1 Sphingomonadaceae bacterium | reverse complement strand
CTTGGAAAAGGGCAACGCTGGATCCCTTGTTGTGGGATGGATCAGGTCCAGTCCGTCATCATCACAGGCTCCCCAAAGCTCTCCAAATGGGTGACAAGGTGGCACTGTGGCGATCCCGGACACCGCCAAACCGGATGCGGGACGCTGAAACACGGGGGCTCGACATTGCCGAGATTGAAGACGGCTTTATCCGGTCCGCCGGCCTTGGGGCCAACTGCGTGCCCCCCCTGTCCATGATCCTCGATGCGGGCGGCATCTATTTTGATCCAGCCCGACCCAGCGACCTAGAGCAGATTTTGATGGACCAGGACATCGGCAGCGCATTGCGAGACAGGGCCAAGGCGCTGCGGCGGGAATTGGTCGCCAAGGCGATCAGCAAATATGGCGTGGATGCCGAGCCACTTCCCCGCCCGACAACAGAGCGCCAAATCATTCTGGTCGTGGGGCAGGTCGAAGACGACCGCGCTGTCCAAACGGGCGGGCTGGGCCTCAGCAATCTGGACCTGCTGCGCCGCACGCGTGACATGGAACCCGACGCACATATAATTTATAAGCCGCACCCGGATGTGACTGCCGGGCATCGCAAGGGCCACATCCCGCTGGCCCATGCCCTTGGCTTTGCCGATGAAGTCCAAAGCGCCGCGCCGATCCACGCCTTGCTGAACATGGCAGACCGCGTTCACGTCATCACCTCGCAAGTCGGGTTTGAGGCTCTGCTGCGCGGCAAAGCCGTGGTGACGCACGGCATCCCTTTTTATGCGGGCTGGGGCCTGACCCAAGACCTCGCTCCCGCCCCCCAGCGCAGGGGCCGTCGCCGGACTTTGGACGAGTTGGTGGCTGCCGCACTGCTGCTATACCCACGCTATCTGGATCCGGTGTCGCGACTGCCCTGTTCGGCAGAATTGCTTATCACGCGCATGGCGGCGGGTGAGGCAAAGGTAACATCGCCGCTTGTTCCCCTACGTCGCCTCCAAGGCCGGGCCCGCACATTTTGGCGCAAAATGTCAGGCGTGCTTGCATGAGCGGACATCTGAACCTCGGGCAGCGCCAATTCCTGTTCCTGCAAGGCCCCCCGGGACCATTTTTTCACCTCTTGGCGGGCGCGCTTCAGAACCGGGGTGTGATGGTGCACCGCATTAACCTGTGTGGCGGCGATGCGTATGACTGGCCAGAAAAGGCCACCTGCTATCGGGGCACACGTCGCCGTTGGCCCTTATTTGTCGATCACTTTTTAAGGGATCACGGGATTACCGACCTTGTTCTATTTGGCGATTGTCGGCCCTTGCACCGCGCCGCGCTGCGCATTGCCCAATTGCGGGGCATCCACATTCACGTCTTTGAAGAAGGCTATATCCGGCCAGACTGGATGACGCTGGAACGTGACGGCGTAAATGGCCATTCTCCAGTAGAGCGCGACCCACAACTTATCCTGCATCTCGCGCGCGACCTGCCGCCCGTCCCTGACCTCCCCCATATCACAGCAAACTTTCGACGCCGGGCGCGCGACAGCTATTGGCATTATCATCATGTCTTCACAGGCAAGCTGCGCTACCCCTTTTTCCGGAGCCATCGGCCTGGGTCGTTGTTATGGGAGGGCTTGGGCTGGCTGCTAAAGATGGCCCGCCGCCCCCATCGGGCGCGTCAAACGCAAGAAAGCCTTCAGGCCATTGCCGGTCGGCCCTTTTTTTTGTTCCCCCTTCAATTGTCGGGCGATTTTCAGATCCGCATCCACTCTCCCTTTGGGAACATGCGGAT
>JAHEGQ010000224.1:0-2812 GCA_024645025.1 Sphingomonadaceae bacterium | reverse complement strand
GTTTTTGAAAGCTTCGCCAGATTTGCACCCAAAGACGCTCTTTTGCTTGTCAAAGAACATCCGTTTGAAACGGGTTGGTCCAACTGGCCGAAATGGATCAAGCGGCAAGCAGCGCGCTTGGGTGTTGCTGGACGCATTCTGCCAATCGATGGCGGCGATTTAGACACGCTGATTTCGGACGCGCTTGGCATGGTGTGCGTCAACAGCACCTCGGGGACGCTGGCGCTGGCGCTGAACAAGCCGGTGATCGTTCTGGGCGATGCCGTTTACGATGTGCCCGGCATGGCACACCAAGGCGGGCTCGATACATTTTGGACCGGTGCCGACCAGCCCTGCCCCGCGCTGTTCGACGCCTTTCGGCGCCTGCTCCACGCCCGCTGTCTAGTCCGGGGCGGACTGGCAAGCAAATCGGCCATCACAACTCTTGTCGATAACAGTGTGGCCCGGCTTCTGGACCCAAAACAGATGGCCAGTCCACTTAGCCCACTCGGCATCAGTCGACAGGCTGGATAATGGCATCTCGACCCTTGGTGCTGGATGTCAGCCGACTGATCTGGCGACTATGGGCGGGCCGTTTCCCCACCGGCATCGACCGCGTTTGCCTTGCCTATCTGGCACATTACCGCGCACGCGCCTGCGCGATGGTGCAGTGGGGCCGATGGCGCAAAATCCTCCCTGCCGCGCAGAGCGATGCCCTCTTCACCTTGCTGTCCGAAAGCGGAAGCCACTTTCGACGCCGGCTACCGCCCTTGCTGGCGCGGGCGATATGGACGCCCAGCCCCGATGTCCGGGGCAAAATCTACATCAATGTCGGCCACACGGGGCTAGATGCGACGGGTTTTCCGCAATGGCTGGCCCGCAAAGGCCTGCGGCCCATCTTCATGGTGCATGACCTGATCCCCATAACCCATCCCCATTTCTGCCGCCCAGGTGAGGCGGCACGCCACAGCCAGAGGATGCGCAATCTTCTGGCCGCGGCCGATGGCGTGATCGCGAATTCAGCGGATACGCTGGGCCAACTTCAACACTTTGCGACCGCACAGGCCATCCCTATGCCTGCCAACAGCCTTGTGGCGTGGCTTGGGTTGGACCGCCCCATGCCAACACCGCGCGGCCCAATAAAAGTGCCGCACCAAGCAGCCCCCTATTTCCTGTGTATAGGGACGATCGAAGCCCGCAAAAACCATCTGATGTTGCTGCGTTTATGGCAGCGACTGATCGTCGAGCTGGGCGATGCGACACCCCAGTTGATCCTTGTCGGCCAACGGGGCTGGGAAGCGGACGACGTCTTTGCGCTGCTGGATGGCGATGTCGCGTTGCGCCGCCACGTGACCGAGCTTGGTCGCTGCAGCGATATCACGCTGGCCGGCCTGTTCGATCAGGCACGCGCCGCCCTGATGCCCAGCTTTGCGGAAGGCTTTGGCCTTCCGGTGGTGGAAGCCTTGCAACGAGGCTGCCCCATTATCGCGTCTGACCTTGATGTGTTTCGAGAGATCGCCGGGAACATTCCCCTTCTCCTCCCCCCAGATGATTTGGAAGCATGGCACAAGGCCGTGCTGTCCTATCGATACGACAGCACGGATTGGCAGCGACAAAAAGAGGCTTTGGCGGGCTATACGCCCCAAAGCTGGGCCGACCATTTTGACAAGGTAGACGCTTGGATCGTCCGGCTGTCGGGTCAGTCCCGTTGGGCCAATAGCTCTGGATTAGAAAACGCTATCAATCCCGGCCGTTGATCGTTCACCCGATAGGGCGTGCCATCCTGCCACCCGACCCAGCCGCCAGCTTCCGTCAGGATCAAGCTGCCGGGCGCGTGATCCCACGGCATGCTCCGCCAGAACAAGGCAAGGTCCTGTGTGCCGTCAATACAGCGCGTATAGTCCACGCCCGCGCATAACAGGCCGGGCAAATGGGTTTTGGTGCGCCCCTTCCAATGGTCGATGACGGGCTGATGCTCTGGGCTGGCATGGCGCGTTGGAAAGGCCCCGATCAGGCCCGGGTCGCGGCTTGGCTGCGCGATAACAGGCCGACCATTGCAAAATGCCCCCCGACCTTTCGCCGCTTGCCAGATTTTGCCATGCGCCGGCTGGTAGATCCAGGCTGCCTCGACGTCGCCATCCTGCAGCAGCGCGACCATCACCGCAAAATTCGGACTGCCAGAAATGAAATTACCCGTGCCATCCAGCGGGTCCACCAGCCAGACCAGCCCCGATTCAATCCCGTCCAACAGGCTGGACGTGGCCGCCACGGCCTCTTCACCAACAACGCGGGCATCGGGCAACAAGCGGGACAAGGCATGCGTCAAACGCTGTTCGGACTCATGATCGGCAATGGTTACAAAATCACCCGGCGTTTTTTCTGTAATGTCGCTTTGATGCAGCGCCTTCCATCGGGGCAGGATAGATTGCGCCGCCACATCTTGCAGCAGCTCAGCCACGGCCCTGCCCAGCGATGGATCCCCTATCGGCACGCCGCTAGCGTCTCCGCGTCGCCTGGGCGAGGATGCGTTCTGCCTGTTTCAGGTGCGGGATATCGACCATCTTGCCGTCCAACCCAACCGTGCCGACGCCGGGATTGGCGGCAAAAGCATCTACGACCCGCTGGGCATGGGCCACTTCCTCGGCGGAGGGCAGAAACGCATCGTTGATAATGGCGACCTGCGCCGGGTGGATCGCCAGTCGCCCTGTAAATCCCTCGGCCCGGGCCAATTGGCACGATGCCCGCAGCCCTTCTTCATCCCGAAAATCGGCGTGGAGCGTTTCAATCGCCTGCACCCCACTGGCATGGGCCGCCAACAGGCACAGCGCGCGCG
>JAHEGQ010000216.1 GCA_024645025.1 Sphingomonadaceae bacterium | reverse complement strand
CCCCATGTCCGCCTTATATTGTATGCCGGCGCTTGCCTTCCACTTCGGCGACACGATCGGATCGCTCATCAAAATGGCATTGCCAACGCGCGCGTCAATTTCGGACCAGCTACCATAAAGATGGCTCAACGACGCGTCGATGTTCAGACCATCGATCGGGTTCGCATTAATTTCCGCTTCAAAGCCCTTGATCTTGCCGCTGCCCGCGTTCTGACGCGCGCCGCACGGCGCGTTCGAACCCAAGGAAGCACAGCTGATCAGCGGCAACTGGATGTCCTTATAGTCATTGATGAACGCAGCCACGTTCACACGAAGGCGGCGATCGAACAAGTCGGTCTTCAAGCCCAACTCATAAGCGGTCACCGTTTCCGGATCGAAACTCCCGTTTAGCGCTTGAGCCGCGTCGAACGGACGCGCCGTCACACCACCGCCCTTAAAACCTGTTCCGATGGTCAGATACCCCAAGACCGCAGGCGAGAAGCGATAGTCAGCCGACAAACGCCAATCGAGCTTATTGCCGTCGTAAACGGCCTTCACACCATCCAGCGCGCCAAGGAAGTAGCTCCTCGTGCCGTCATAGTTCTTGCGGACGAAGGTATAATCTTTGTGCTCGTCAGTATAGCGAAGTCCACCCGTCAGCGTCAGGTTTTCGACAGGTCTTGCGATAACAGTGCCGAACACAGCCTTGCTGTCTGCATTGACTGGGTCATTCCCCATAAACTGGAAGTTCAAGCCGGGGGCAATGTAGCGAATGTCTTGCCGGGTGAAGTACACCGAGCGCTGATCAGAATAGAAACCACCCAAGGTGAAGTCGATGTTGTCACCCACCTTGCCATTCAGGCGCAGCTCTTGGCTGAAGAACCAGAAGGACAGATCGTTATACCCACCGGCACCGCGATTGGCGAAGGGGGTATAATCGTCGTCCGTGCCCCAAATTTGACGATAATCACGATAAGCCGTGATCGACTGGAGGTTCAGCGTGTCTGTCAGACCCGCCGTCAGGTTGCCCGAAACACCCCAGCCTTCAAACTTGGTCGTGTTCGGCATGAAATAGCCCTGACCAACCTGGCCCCAAGGCCCTGGCTGACCGCCGACAAAGGTATTTCCTGGCAGATAGAAGCTCGCATAATTGCAAAACTTACCACAATATGCGTTGGCGGTTGCGCCAATTGTGCGGGTCACGACTTCTGCCGCGTTGGTGCGGTTTTCGTTCGTGTAGTCGGCCGTTAAGGTAAAGTCGAAATTGTCGCTCGGATTGTAGCGCAACGAACCTCGCAGGCCAGCATAACCTTTTTCGCCAAATTTCGACATCACGCAATCGGACCGGGTGCTCGGGAAAGCTGTGATCCCCTGAACATTGCCCGGATTTGCGCAGCCATAATCGACTTGATCGACATAGCCATCCTGATGCTTGTAAACACCCGAGACGCGGGCATAGAGCGAATCCGCCAGCACAAAGTTCATGCTGCCGCGCACTTCCATGCGCTTGCGGCTCCCGTATACGGCGTCGATGGAGCCCGAATTTTCATCAGTCGGCTTCTTCGAGAATAGCTTGATCGCCCCGCCGATGGAGTTGCGACCGGTCAGCGTCCCCTGCGGGCCGCGCAGAACTTCGACACGCTCCAGATCAAGCAAATCGAAAATGCCGCCCGTCAACGTCGCGTAGTAAACATCGTCAACATACATGCCGACGCCCGGCTCATAAGCTGGGTTGAAGTCAAACTGGCCAACGCCGCGGATCGAAGCGCCCAGCGACGACCCATAAGCGCCACCCATCGCGTTCAGCGTGACGTTTGGCGCCTGTGCCGCGATCTGAGACAGATCGGTTTGGTTGCGCGATTCCAGCAAAGCCGAATCAACAGCCGTGATTGACAGCGGTGTGTCCTGCAATTTCTGGGTGCGGAACTGCGCGGTGACGACGATGTCGCCATTGCCGGGAGCCGCTTCATCCGCGGCCTTATCTTGTGCAAATGCCGGCATTGCCAGCAAAGCTGCGCTAGAAGCAGACAGCGCAAGCGCCGTCCGGAAAATAGTTGAAGTGCGTGAAATGCTGCCCATTTGTTCAGTCCTCTCCTGCCCGAGTTGGACGTCCAGCCTTCCTGCCGGATCAATCCTAACGATTGTTAGTAATGCATACAAAAAAACTTTAGGCAAGGGGGTTTTATTGAAACACTCCCCTGCGGAAAATTTCGCCTTGCGCGTGACAAAATTGCATCTCTGGCCCTAAAAGCCAAGAAAAAGGGGAGACCAAAGTGCGTTCTGGTACACCGGACAACAACGCTTTAGACAACAGCAACACCAGCCTTTTGCTGGCGATGCTGCGCTTTGCCGCGCTCATTAACCGCCCAATGCGCGATGGCGTTGCAACCAAAGCTGGCATCTCCCCAAACGATCTCATGATTATCATGGCCTTGGGCGGCGAAGGCGAACTGGCGGGTCATGACCTTGTCGATCTGATGGGCATGCAGCCGATGAATGTCAGCCGCGCCCTTGCCGCGCTAAGCGACCGAGGGTGGATCGTGCAGGTAACAGATAAAGCCAATCGACGTCGCAAACCACATAAGCTGACCGAGGCGGGGTGGGCCGCTTATCGGGCGATGGGGCCAGAGATTGAGCGTGTCGCCCAGTTCTTGTTCAACACGCTGGACCCCGCCGAACGCGCCGGCATGGCAAGTGTCCTCGACAAGCTTTACCGCCAAGTCATGTGTTGGGACGATCAAGCAATCGGATAATCTCGCCTCTGGAAGTTATCGCTTTTCCTGTCCTGCCAGCATTGCCCCAAAGCGCGGATGCGCAAAGTGCATCGGCACATCATGGCGGTGCGGCCAAGTCTGCCGGACTTCTTCGCTGCGGATGTAATCCGGGCCAATCGGGTTATCGGGATAACAGTCGGTTAGTGGCTGAAGATGCGCGGTCGTCTTGGACCATCCTGCCTCATAGTCCCCCTGCCATTGCATCATATAGTCCAGACGCTTGATCTTCCAGACGCCGTTTTCGCGGACATAATCATTTTCATAAATGCCGGCTTCCATAAACTGGAGCGGCAGTCCCTCTGGCTTGAAGTCGCGGGTTTCATGGCTGCCGCCAAACAGCATCCCCCGAAAGCGCCCCTTGGCGCTCTGGCGATCGGGTGCGACAGTGATGATGTCCTGCATCTGGAAATGATCGAGCAGAAACCCATAGGCTGGGCCTTCTTCGCCGGGCGCCAGAAACAGGCTTTTGAACCAGGTGCCATAAAGCCGACGAGCGCTCTCCCGCCCCTTATAGACGCCGGAGAGGAAGATCACTTCCCCATCCTCAGCAAAAAGCTCTGCAACATCGTCGGCGCGATTGAAGTCGATGTAATAGCCATAGGCCCAATGGAGGCGGCGGATGGCGTTGACATCCTCCAGTTCTCCCACGCGATTTTCAAGTTGGGCTAACCGTGTCTCGACGTCAGACATCATCCACTCTCCTAATTGGGACTCATGCTTTTGGTTTGTATGCATTGCTAACAAATGTTACTGTGTAAAGCGAGAGGATTTAAAGATGGACTGGCAGGGGAAGACCGCCTTCATTACCGGCGGCGTTTCGGGGATCGGCTTTGGCATCGCGCGGGCATTTGCCGCAGCGGGCATGAACCTGATCCTGAGCTATCGCGATGAGACCTATCGCGCCGAAGCCGAGCGGTGGTTTCAAGACAGGGGCTTCCCCCTACCCCGTTTCATCAAGCTCGACGTCACCGACCGCGACGGTTTTGCCCAAGCGGCCGATCAGGCGGGCAAGGTTCATGTGCTCGTCAACAATGCTGGGGTCAGCGTCTTTGGACCAACCGACGCGGCGAGCTATGCCGATTATGATTGGATCATGGGTGTCAATTTCGGGGGCGTCGTGAACGGCCTTGTCTCCTTCATTCCCAAGATCAAGGCGCATGGCGAGGGCGGACACATCGTCAACGTCGCGTCCATGGCGGCTTTTCTCTCGGGCCCACAGGCTGGCATTTACACGGCTAGTAAATTTGCCGTGCGCGGGTTGACCGAAAGCCTGCGGTTCAACCTTGCCCCCTATAAGATCGGCGTATCGCTCATGTGCCCGGGGCTCACCAAAACCAATGCTTGGGATTCCGCCCTTAAGCGCCCGGCCGATTTTGCAGAGACGGGCTTTGAGCCCACCAACCGGGCCGAGCTGGAACAATTCGGCACGGCTTTTGATCTGGGTATGGACCCTTTGGAAGTCGGCCAAAAAACCCTGGCCGGGATGACGGACAATCGTGGTCTTATCCTGACCCATCCCGAATTTGCGGAGGATTTCGCGGAAATCTATCGCATGTCGCTGGACGCATTGCCGCAAGAAATGGCCCCAGAAGGCCGCCTTCATATCGAAAGGCTGCGCCGTGCCGCCAATCGGGCCGCAGCGGAAGGCCAATTGATCGGCCTAGAGGACCTGACCTGAGAATTTTTCAGCCCGCTTGGACCACATCGAAACCAATACGTATGCAAGGAGAAACCCGATGACCCCGGACGGCGTCTATATTCAGCATCCCGACAAGCTATTCATCGGCGGTGTTTGGCGCACGGCGCAGTCCAGCCGCGCAATTGAGATCACCTCCCCCAATAGCGAACAGGTCGTTGCCCGCGTGGCGGAAGGCGATGCCGCGGATATGGATATGGCCGTTGCAGCTGCGCGGGACGCTTTTGACCATGGCCCATGGCCCCGCCTCAACCCGCCCGAGCGCCTGGCCTATTTGAAGCGCATGGCGGACCATCTGCGCACGCGCGAGCCCGAAATCTGCAAGGCGTGGACCGCGCAGATGGGCGGGCTGGCAAGCTTTGCTGGCCCAATGACCGCGGGATCAACCCTAACATTTGACGGCATCCTTGCCATGGCTGAACAGTTCAACTTTGTTGAATGCCGCCCCTCCACCGGGGCGAAGGTCGGCCTTGTCGCCTATGAACCCGTCGGTGTTGTGGCGGCGATTGCCCCTTGGAACGGGCCTTATGGCATCATGCTCAACAAAGTCGCTTATGCGCTGGCAACGGGCTGCACCGTGATTATGAAGCCGTCCCCAGAAACACCGCTGGAAGCCTATATCATCGCAGAGGCGGCGGCGGCCGCGGGGCTGCCCGCGGGCGTTGTCAATCTGGTGTGCGGCCATCGCGACGCCAGCGACCATCTGGTCTG
>JAHEGQ010000205.1 GCA_024645025.1 Sphingomonadaceae bacterium | reverse complement strand
CGGGGCGATCTGAGCGGACGGTTGCCAAGACCGAAAGCAGCGCCAAAATGGATGCGGCCATTGATCGTCTGGACGCGGCAACAGCACGTCTCAAAGAGATTGATGATACGATTGGTCCTGATGTGCGCGCGTCTGTGAAGGCGGCGCGTAAGGAAATTGCCAAACTGAAATCGGAATTGAAGGATGCAAAGAAGGCGCGCGAGAAGGAAACTTTCTACGCTGATGCAACAGACGAGGACATTACCGCGCATGTGGATGATGCGGTGCGGTCGATCCTCGGCATGAAGCCTGGTGAGAACCATATCGGGATCGTGGCGTCCTCTGCGACACGGGCACGCACGTTGGATATTGCAAACGACAAACTGATCAACTGGCTGGAAACGGATATTGAGGCGATTACGCACCAGTATGTTCACTCCGTCTTTCCGCAGATCGAAATGAAGCGCAGCTTTGGTGATCTGGAAGGGAAGGTCGCCATAGACGAAATGCAGCGCGAAACCCAAAAACTGATGAACGCCGCCAAGTCTGAGCGCAAGAAACAGGCGATCTACAAGGAGGGTCAGCGCGACGTGGCGGACTTCCAGGGAATGCGTGATCGGCTGTTGGGTCGGTATGCGGCCCCGGTAAACCCTGAAAGCGGCTGGATCACCGCGTCCAGAACAGCGCGGTCAACTTCCTACATGGGTTTTCTTGGCGGCATGACGGTTGGTGCAATCCCTGATCTTGCGGGCATTGTTGGAAGAAGCGGCATTGAGGGGGCCTTTGCAGCGAAAGCGGCGCTTATGGACCCTCGCCTGATGGGCTTGGCAATCAAGGAAGCGTCCGAGTTTGCGGGGGCGGCTGAGTGGTTTCTGAACACACGCGCCATGAGCCTGTCAGAAGTTGTTGACCCAAGCGGGCGCGGATCAAAACTGGCGCGCGCAATGGCGTCTGGAACCAAAAACTTCTCGGTGCTGTCCGGGATGATCCCGTGGAACGTCGGGTGGAAAAGTGTTGGCACTGCTTTTGTTGCATCGCGCATGTCGAAGGCGGCGCTGGCGGTCAATGCGGGGAAGGCGACCAAGAAGCAGCTTTTGGCCCTTTCGGCCAATGGGATTGATCAGCACATGGCAGATCGAATTGCCAAGATGCTGCAAGCGCACGGTGAAGATGCTGGTAACTTTTGGCTTCCGCGCGCCGGGGCGTGGACGGATCGTGATGCTTACAACGCTTTTGCCGATGCCATGCGGCGCGAAAGCAGCATCATGATTGTGACGCCCGGTCAGGATAAGCCTTTGGCCTTTTCAACCGAAACCGGAAAATTCTTCTCGCAGTTCAAGTCGTTTGCATTCTCGGCGCATCATCGGACGCTGATTGCCGGTCTACAGCGGGCAGATGCAGAAACAATGGCGCAACTGGTAACGGCGGTTGTTCTTGGCGGTCTGGTGTCAAACATCAAAGCTGATCTTGGAGGCTATGAGCGCAAAGAGGGCGGCGCGTTCTGGGAAGATGCTGTGGACAAATCGGGTCTGGCTGGCTGGCTGATGGAGCCTTACAACGCGCTGGCGGCGGCAACCAATGGCCGCACATCAGTTACAGGTGAGCCTGTGTCACGCTTCCAAGGCCGGTCACTGTTGCAGGGCACGCTTGGTCCCTCGGTTGATATGGCTTTTGGAGTAGGGGAGGCGGTGGCAGCTTATGGTCGCGGCGACATGACCTACAAGGACGTGCGCAAGCTGATGCGGCCCATTCCCGGCAACAATCTGACATGGGCGCTACCCCTTTTTAAGAAGGTAGAGGATGCGATGGTGAGTGCTTTGGGGGCCAAGCCACGGCCATAGTGCATTGCGGCAAAAGGGGTCTATGGGGGATTTTGTGGCAACCCATGTGAAAGCCCGCCATGACCCTTGCCCCCTCGACGCGCTATATCAAATATGACCCGGTTACGCTCACGACGGTTTTCATCGTGCCGTTTCCGCTTTTTGACACCGAAGATTTGAGGGTCGTTGTTGGGGGGCTGGCGACTGATCTGTTTTCGGTGACGGCTACCTTTGTCGGTGGAAAATCGGTAGACGCAACGATCACGCTGGTGACGGCTGTTACTGGTGTGTCGGTTGAAATCTACGGCAACCGCGTTCCTTCCCGGACAAACCAATATCTTGGCAATTCGCCTGATCTGGCAAGCAACCTGCAAAACGATATTGATGCGGTGATCGCCGTTCAACAAGAGCAACGGCGCGACAATCTGCGGTCGGTAAAGCTGTCTGCGGCCTTGGACGCGCAGCCGGAAATCCAAGAGGTCACGCCTGGCGCATCGCTGGTTTTTGATGCGGATGGCAATATCGTTGCTGGCCCGAATGCTGTTGACATTGCTGGTGCGCAGGCGGCGGCAAACGCAGCCATTCTTGCGGCGGGTTTGATCGGCGCTGCGGCGCTGCAATATCCATCGGCAGCGCTGCTTGCGGCGTCGGTTACTGTTGGGTCCACTGTGATCGTCGCGGGCGTGCCGCTGGTGTTCAGCGCAGGCGGTGAGTTTTCCGATTTGAATGGACGGACGTTCCGCCCGGCAACGCACGTCACCCCGCGCCTTTATGGTGCCGTAGGATATGAAAAACTGACCTTCGGCCCGGCGCGTCTTGCAAGCGAATGGGAGTTGCGCGACCGGTGGAATTACGCGGATGATGGCCCGGCCATTCAGGCCGCATGGATTGCGGCGTCGAAATACAAAATCCCGTGCTTCATGGAGGGGCTGGAATATTCCTGTTCTGGCACCGTCACCACACGCGCAAACCTGACGGTTATCGCAGACGGCGCGATCATGTTCATGAAGGACTGGCCCCCGACCGGCGGCTTTGTCAACAACGTGGTCCCCGGCCTGCCCTTGGAGCGCATTCAGAGCAACATCTACGTTCACGGCCTTTATTTGGACGCGCACCGCCTGCCGCATGGTGACGTGTTCAGCATGGCGGATGATGCGACCGGAAACCGCCTTGTCGGCAATACCGATTTTACCAACGCGGCTTGGATCAAGGGCGGGTGCAGTGTCACGGGCAATGTGGCCCTGGCCCCTGATGGAGCGTCCAGTGCGGATACCATCTTTGAGGACAGCAGCAACGGAAACCACTTCTTGCAGCAAACCAACACCGGAACTGGTGTGTTTATTCCTGGCGAAAAAGAGGCGCATACCACCAGCGTCTTTGTTCGGGCGCGCGGTCGAAGCAAAGTGCAGATCGGCCTAAGCGGCACGGCGTTCGGCAATACCTTGACCACCTCCACGATTGACCTTGTGACGGGCGAGGTCACGGCATCATCTTCGTTTCACTTGACTGCCGACACGCGCTATATTGGCGGTGGCTGGTGGCACATTGTTGTCACCCGGCGCTATACCGTCACCGGCACCGTGATCAGCTATATCTATCCCTGCGATGCGGCTGGCAATCGGTCTTACCTTGGCACCAACCAAGCGGCTGTGGACGTGTGGAACGCCTATGCTTCCCCGCAGGTCGGGGGTAACTCCAACCTTCTGGGCTTTGCGCGGGGTGCATCGCATGTTCGCGTCACTGACTGCGTGGCGCGGCGGATGCGGTCTGGCGGTCTTGGCGGTGGCGGCACGGGCGGCGGTGCCTTTGGGATCGAGCAGGGCGGCAATGACATTGAGTTCAACGGGTGCGTGGCCGAGGATTGCTATCGTGGTTTCAGAGTTGCCGGTCTGACAGGCGACCATCCTGATGATGGCATGGCATCGCGTCAGGCCGTAGGTATCCGGCTGATCAACTTCACGGCCCGCCGATGCGATGCGGGTTTCTTCGCGCACACCATCGGCGACGACACTTCGGACAGCATTTCCGATCTGTCCGTTATGGGGTGCATTGTCGAAAATCCGGTGTTTGAAGATTGCGGCCATGCTGCATGGCGTCAGTTCGTCTTTGCCGATGGTTCGATCCTGCCACAGAAATCGGGCGTGATCGTTCTGGCCGGTGCGCTGAACGTGCATTTCCGAGGCGTGATCACGGTTCGGTTCAGCGCAGCCTATCCCAACTCGTTTACCGATTGGCTTGGCCGCACGGGCTGGCCTGCATCTGGAACCAACTTCATCGGTTCGGACGCGAACGGCGTCACGCCCTATGTCGGCGCGGTGATCTGGGGGTGGGGCCGCAACTGCACGTTTGAAAGCATTCAGATTGACGGCAACGTGGATGCCCTCTGGTATTGCGGGCGGGCAGTGTCCTTGGGTGAAAGCGCCTCTGTTGCGCCGACCAACGGCACGAACGGAAGCGTGCAGCAGATTGTCATCGAAGACGCGCGCTATGTCCGACCCGGCCTGATGCGGTATATCTATGACGGTATGCCCGCGATGGATAACACCAAGTTCGGGGCACGGATCAACTTCCTTGCCACTTCGGGTTCTCCGACAGCAGGCATCGTGAACAACGCAAGCACGCTTGGAAATCTGCTGGTGCAGATATTTAATAATGCGGGCGCGGTCGAGCGTGGCACGGCCCTTGAATGGATTGCGGCGGGCAACGTGCGGCCAAGCGTTCCGGCCAGCCAGCACAATAAAGGCAGCATGGATTGGGGCGGTGGCTTCAGTTCGTCTGGCACAAAACCCGGTCTAAGCTATGATGCTGTTGCGGGCATTCTGCGATCTTCGCAGGACGCAGCAACGGCCAAGTTTCATCTCGCGCTCTACAACACCAATGGTCTTGTTGGCAGCGTGCAGACCAACGGAAGCGCAACTGTCTTCGTCACCTCGTCGGATGGTCGCCTGAAAACCGACCTGCAAGATTTTGATGCTTTCGAGGTGATCAACGCTATCCGGGTTTATGATGGTGAATGGATCAATGGCGGGCGAGGTCACTTCGTGATTGCGCAAGAGCTGGAAAAGGTTTTCCCATCTGCCGTTATTGTCGGGGACAGCGAACAGGAGTGGGAAAGCAAAGCCGGAACAGGTGAGCAAACACCGTGGGGCGTGGACTATTCCAAGATCGTTCCAGACCTTATTCGCGCCGTTCAACAGCTTGAAGCCCGCCTTGCCTTGGTGGAAAACCCGAAGCGTTAGAAATAGGAAACCTGAAATGGCAGAATTTACAATCGCAGGGCTTATCACTCCTGGTGAGCGGCATTTGGCGATCACACCAAGCAACACGGTCGATCTGCCCTTTGTTCCGCGCGCAATTTACTGCGAGGCGGCAGGGACGGCGGTATTGCG
>JAHEGQ010000202.1 GCA_024645025.1 Sphingomonadaceae bacterium | reverse complement strand
GACGGCGATGCGGCGCATGATTGTTGAGGCCAAACGGGCCAAAGAATCGGGCCGCCCGATCATCCTGTTCCCAGAAGGAACGCGCGTGCCCCATGGCCAGCGGCCGCCGCTGCGGGCCGGTCTGGCCGGTCTTTACAAGATTTTGGGGCTCCCTGTTATTCCGGTTGCGCTGGATAGCGGCAAGGTCTGGCCCAAGGGCTTTGTCAAACGGGCCGGCATCGTCACGATGAAAGTGGGCGCGGAAATCCCAGCAGGCCTTCCGCGCGAGGAACTGGAAGCGCGGGTGCACGCGGCCATCAACGCGCTCAACGATTAAGCGTTTAAAGGATTAGTGGTCTGATCGGCCAAAGTCTGGTCGCGCATCATCTTGGCCCTCTTCAATGATGCTGCGGCGAATGGCCCGGGTGCGGCTGAACAGATCAAACAGGGCATCGCCATCGCCCCATCGGATCGCGCGCTGCAAGGCAGTCAGGTCTTCTGAAAAGCGTTGCAGCATTTCCAGAACCGCGTCCTTGTTCGACAAAAAGACATCGCGCCACATTGTCGGGTCGGATGCGGCAATGCGGGTAAAGTCGCGGAAGCCGCCCGCGGAATATTTGATGACTTCGCTGCGCGTCACCGATTCAAGGTCAGACGCCGTGCCGACGATCGTATAGGCAATCAGGTGCGGCAAATGGCTGGTGACGGCAAGGACAAGATCATGATGGGCGGCATCCATCTGTTCCACATTGGCCCCCAAGGCTTCCCAAAAGGCGGAAAGCTGAGCGACCTTATTCGGGTCGGCATCGGCCGGTGGCGTCAGGATGCACCAGCGATTGTGGAACAGGCTGGCAAAGCCGGCCTCTGGCCCGCTGCGCTCTGTCCCGGCGACCGGGTGTGCGGGAATGACGGCGTGATCTGGCAGGGCTTCCTGCAAGGCAGACAAGATGGCGGCCTTGGACGATCCCACATCGCTGATCAACGCGTCGGCGGGAAGGTCGTGCCGCAGCGCGCTGGCAACAGGCCCCATGGCCCCCACCGGCACACACAAAATCACCAGTTCAGCATCAATAACGGCGGCGCCCGGCGTATCGGCCATGTCATCGACAAGGCGCAGCGCACGCACGGTTTCCCGCGTCTCCGGGTCCGCATCATAGCCAGAGAGCGTAACGCCGGGCATTTGCGCCCGAACGGCGCGCGCCAGCGACGACCCGATCAGCCCCAAGCCGATAATGGAAACGCGCGCAAAGGGCAGCATCAGGCGTCGGCCCCGGTAATCGCCCGCAGCGCCGCAATCACGCCGCGGCATTGGTCCTCGGTTCCAATCGTGATGCGCAGGCCATTACCCAGCCCCTGACCGGGCAACCAGCGCACGATATAGCCATGCTGCATCAGGGCGCCATAAGCCTGCTCAGCCGTCACCCGGCCTTCAAACAGGACCAACTGGAAATTGGCCTTGCTGGGCACGGCGCGCAGGCCGGCATTGCCCAGCTTTGCAATTTCATCCGCAAACCAGCCAAGCCATTGGGTGTTGTGCGCCCGGCTTTTCTCGACAAAGTCGGTATCGGCAATGGCGGCGACAGCGGCATCTTGCGCCGCGATTGAAAAGCTGAACGGCGCACGGATGCGATGCATCGCATCGATGATGGCCGGTGCCGCATAGCCCCAGCCCACCCGTTCTGCGGCCAGTCCGTAAATCTTCGAAAAGGTCCGCGTTACAAGCACATTAGGGGCATTTTGGGCCAGCACCATGCCGCCATCATCCTCGTCCGGCGTCAGATATTCGGCATAAGCATGGTCCAGCACCAGCAACACATCGCTGGGCAGTGCCGCATGCAGCCGGGCAATTTCATGGCGCGGCGTGTAGGTGCCGGTTGGGTTGTTGGGATTGGCAACAAAAACCACCCGGGTCTTGTCCGTCACGCAAGACAGGATCGCATCGACATCGGTGGCATAGTCTTTGTCCGGCGCGATGATCGGTGTCGCCCCCACCCGGCGCGTCGCAATTTCATAAACGGCAAAGCCATAGCGCACGAAGATGATTTCATCCCCCGGCCCGGCAAAAGCGCCAGCCGCCAAATGCAGAACTTCGTCCGACCCGGTGCCATAGATAATCCGTGACGCATCCAGCCCATGGGCTGCGGCCAGCGCTTCCCGCAACACGGTCGCGCTTGCATCGGGATAGCGTTCCAACTCCCCGGCGTGGCGCAAAAAGGCGGCGCGGGCAGCGTCGCTGGTGCCCAGCGGATTTTCGTTGGACGACAATTTGGCGACGGTCCGCCCGTCATCCGTTGCGGATTTGCCCGGCACATAAGGGGCAATATCCATGATCCAGGGTTTGGGCTGAGGTGCAGTCATGACAGCTAGCCTTAGACGGGGCGGGAAGGCCGGTCAAACCTGTGTCGCACCGCTTGCGGTTGACAATCCCGCCTTTCGGCCCCTAGCCCGACCCTATGTCTGACGCGCGTTTTGGCCTTGATCGCAAGATTGTCCTGCCCGGGCCGCTGCTGCTGGATGGCGGCGGCAGCCTTGCGCCTGTGGAATTGGCCTATGAAAGCTATGGCCAGCTGAACGCCGAGGGGACGAATGCAATCCTGTTGTGCCATGCGCTGACGGGGGACCAATATGTCGCCTCGCCGCACCCGATTACCGGCAAGCCGGGCTGGTGGACGCGCATGGTTGGCCCGGGCAAGCCAATTGATACGGATCGCTTCTGCGTCATCTGCCCCAATGTCATCGGCAGCTGCATGGGCTCTTCCGGCCCGGAATCCCGCGCGCAAGACGGCCAGCCTTATGCCATGCGCTTTCCCGTGATTACGATCCGCGACATGGTCCGCGCGCAGGCGCTGCTGCTCGACCATTTGGGGATTGAGCGGCTGTACGCCGTTGTGGGGGGATCAATGGGCGGCATGCAGGTGCTGACATGGGCCGCCACCTTTCCGGCCCGTGTGTCGGCGGCGCTGGTTATTGCGTCGACCGCCCGGCATTCAGCGCAAAACATCGCCTTTCACGAAGTGGGTCGCCAAGCAATCATGGCCGATCCCCATTGGCGGGGCGGCGATTATTATCAGGATGGCCGCGGGCCAGATGCCGGTCTGGCGGTCGCGCGCATGGCCGCGCACATCACCTATTTGTCGGAATTGGGCCTGACCGAAAAATTCGGACGCCGCCTGCAAGATCGCGACACCAAGACCTTTGGCTTTGACGCCGATTTTCAGGTGGAAAGCTATCTGCGCCATCAGGGCCTGGCCTTTACGGGCCGGTTTGACGCCAATTCCTACCTTTATATCACGCGTGCAATGGATTATTTCGACTTGGCCGAAGACCATGGAGGGCATTTGGCCAATGCCTTTCGGGGGTCTGCAACGCGGTTTTGCGTTGTCAGCTTTGATACCGACTGGCTTTATCCCACATCGGAATCGCGCAATATCGTCCACGCGCTCAATGCCAGCGGCGCGCCCGTCAGCTTTATGGAACTCTCCGCCCCCTTTGGGCATGATAGCTTCTTGCTCGACGTGCCGGACCTCGACCGTGTGGTCGATGGCTTTTTAAGCGCAGGGGGGCTGTAAGATGTTGCGCCCGGACCTTGCAATCATCGCCCGCGAAATCGCCCCCGGCGCCCGGGTGCTGGATGTTGGCTGCGGCGATGGCACCTTGTTGCGGGCCTTGCGCGACGAAAAGCAGGTTGATGCCCGTGGGATGGAATTGGACCGTGACAATGTGACAGCCTGTGTCGCGGCGGGCTTGTCCGTGATCCAAGGCAATGCCGACACCGATCTGGCCGATTATCCCGATGCCGCTTTTGATTATGCCATCCTGTCGCAAACGCTACAGACGACGATGCGCCCCGATTTGGTGATGGACCAGTTGCTCCGCATTGGGCGCATGGCCTTTGTCTCCTTTCCCAATTTTGCCCAGTGGCGGATCCGCTTGGCACTGATGTTCGGCGGAACGATGCCGGTCACCAAGCAATTGCCTGATCGCTGGTATGATACGCCCAATATCCACCATGTGACGATCGACGATTTCCGTAGTTATATCGCGTCGCGCGGGGTGCGCATTGAAGGCCAATGGTTTTTGCGCGGCGAAAAGCTGATCAGCGCGGGGGCTGCAAATCTGCGCGCCCAGCACGCTGTCTTCCTGCTCGCCCGGTCTTGAAATGCGATTCTCCATCCTAAGATCGCAACGTCGTCAGGCTTAGCCCTTGGTCAGCTTGTCCTTCAGCGCCGCCAGCGCGGCAAAGGGACCGGCTTCTTCCTCACGCAAAACGCCCGCTGCGCGCAGTTTTTCCTCAGCCGCTGCGCTGCGGGGATAAGGGTCCAGCGCAAGCCCCAGCGTCTGGGCAACAGCTTCGCCTAAATCTATCGCCTGCCCGTCATGCTCCATGACGTCGCAATCTTCAGCGCTCAGTTCGATCTCTTCGGCGGCCATGTCCGTTTCCGGGGCGATGAAGCGGATCGCAAAATCCTGCGCGATATCGGCGGGGACGGGGTCTCCCGTTGCAACGCAGGTCTGGACGACATGGGTGGTCAACCGGCCGTGCGCTTCTATTCCCTTGGGGGCTGGCGCGATCCGGACGGTGGCGGACAAGCTGGCAATCGATTCGAGGCTGAATCGAGCCGCCAAGGCGGCGCATTCGCGGGCGTCGGCTTCCAACTCAAGATCTTTGGGCTGGCCTAGGCTGTCTAATTTGTAGGCGCGGGAAAACTCTGGGGTCATGCCAGCGTTCCGGCAATCAACCCATCCAGCGGGGTGCTGCTCAACCGGCCCCAGAATTGCCGCAGGGCCTTTGCCGAATAAGCAAGGGCGGCGGCCTCTGGCGCGTCGCCCCGATACAGGTTGCGGACAAGTGCGGCGTCCAAAAGGTCCGCCGCGGCATCGGGTGCAAGGCCGGCTTGATAGGCTTCCAATCGTCCCCCAAGCGCCGCCATCATCCGGCCGATATGTTTGCCAACGACGATGTCGCCCACGCCTTCCTGTCGCAATTGCCCATCCATGTCGTCGACAAAAATTTCGGTCAAAAGCGCAGCCGGCAGGCGGCCTGCTTCACCTTCGGCATCCAGCCGGGCGATGGCAAGGGCTGTCAGCGCCGCGACCATTTCGAAGCGCCCGTCCATTGTATCGGCAACTTTACCGTCCAGATACCAGCGGGTCGATCGCGCTTCCGCGACAATGGCGTTATAAAGCGGGGCCAAGGCGTCGCGCCCTTCATCCCGGCCAAAA
>JAHEGQ010000195.1 GCA_024645025.1 Sphingomonadaceae bacterium | reverse complement strand
TGACTGACGCCAAAGCGCGCTGGAACGCCAGCACGGCCATCTGGATAGGTGCACGCAGCGGTGCCCCGACAGGCCAGCAATTGAGACAATAATTCTGACGTGACAAAGGGCATATCAGCCGGAAGAAGAAGAAGGGCGCTGGCGTGCCGCGCTTTTGCTTCTTGTGCCGCAACGGCAATGCTGCTGCCCATTCCTGACGACCATTGGGGGTTGGATACAGGCTCAAGATCGGGCGGTAAAAAATCGGGCACATAACGCCCATAGATCCAAACCAATTGGGCCGGGCAAGCCAATGCCGCATCCACAGCCCAGCGGCCCAGCGGCTTGCCGCCACAGGGCATCGACAATTTGTCCTCTGTGCCAAAGCGGCGGCTTTCGCCCGCACCAAGCAGCGCAATGAGGGGCCGGCTGGTCATCCTCTCAACGCTTCATAAGCCTGCACCACATCCGCCAAAACCGACAAAGCCAATGTTCTGGGATCACGAGCGTTGGGGATCAAGCCAATGGGGCTGCGCATCCGCGACAAAGCCGAACCGTCAAAGCCCTTTTGCCGTAAGTTTTCCAACCGTGCGGCACGCGTCTGCTGCCCCCCAATCGCACCAAGATAAAAGGCCGGATGGCTTAGCGCCCAATCAAGGATCGGGGCCTCCCAGTCATGATCATGAAAGAGAAGAACAATCGCGGTCCACGGATCAATAGCAAGTCCCTGAGGCGCCTGCCCAAATGTTAAACCCTTATCCGGACCTTGTGCCACGACATCCATTCCAAACGCGGTTGCCAAGGCCGGCAGTTCGACCAGCTCTGCGCCCGACCCCAAGGCGATCAATCGGCAGGACGGCATATAAGCGCGCTGGCCTAGCAAATCTGGCCGGGCCAGCGGCAGAGAGAGGCTGGCTGCATTTCGGGCGTCTAACGCTATGACCACATTGGACAAGGCCACGCGATCTGGCCTTGGATCCACCAATACATCAATCCCGGCACCGCAAGGCAGCCGAAAATCAACAAAAGGCGATCCTTGCCCGTACCGCAGGAGACGCGGTTGGCCATCCTGCCGGGCCAGTCGTGCCTGCGTTGTCAGTTCCGCCTCCAGGCAGCCATCGGATAGGCTACCGGCACTTTGACCATCCGCAGCGACGGCAAATTGCGCGCCCAGTCGCCGCGAAAAACTGCCCTTGATTCCGACAATCGTACACAAAGCCGCGTCTTGCCGCGCCGCAAAGCGCAGCGCCGCTTGGTCAATATCCGGGCATCCTTTCGCCAAGGTTGTGGCGCGTGCATTCATCGTCATTGTTCCATCGCGCGTAAAAACCTTGCTGACTTTCGAGACCTTCGCCGTCGCAAGCAGAATGAACACATGAAACGGATCACGCAATTCTCCAAACGGCCTAATTATCTTCCCGGCGCGGTCTGCAGCCTGCCAGGCCTGCAGAAGGGATGATGATTTGACCGCCATCGATTGGCTCAATCACGTCGCGTTTCCGGCAATTTTATCAATATAGCGTGTGCCTTATGTCCATTTCACGCTAATGGTCAAAGCGATGTCGGGCCATAATTATCTCATCTGCACCCATCCCCGTTCTGGCAGCAATTATTTCTGCGAGCTTCTCTCAAGCACGGGCGAACTTGGTCATCCCGCAGACTATTTCCATGAGGGCCATCTGCAACTTTCAGGCCTGACATCGTCGAAAAAGGCAGACCTCGAAGCGCAATTGACCCACGTCATGCAAGCTACGCCAACTGCCAATGGGGTGGTCGGGATCAAGCTGTTTTTCTTTGACGTGCCCGCCCTCCAAGCAGCCGGGATCATGGATCGCTTGTCCGCCTTCCGCTGTATCTTTCTTCAACGGCGCGACAAACTGGCTCAAGCAATCTCCATTCGCAAGACGCTTATGTCGGGCCAGTTGACCTCGCATCACGCGCACTCCGGCAAAGATGCAGATTATGACTATGACGATATTAGGCTTCGGATTGTCCGAACACTCAGGGCAGAACAGGGCTGGCGCGCCTTTTTCCGAACCCGGGGGATCCAACCCTTTATGTGCTGTTATGAAGATTTGGCGGAGACGCCTCGACCAATCATCGACAAGGTCGCAACTTTTGTTGGCCTGTCGAAACCAGTCGCCATCCAAAGCGAAAAGCTGACGCTTCAGGTTCAGCGGGATGCGTCGAGCCGAGAATGGCATGCGCGTTTCCTCGTTGAAGCCGGACGCCGCGACCCAGAATTGCAGGCATTTTGCGCGGCCAGAATGACAAACGCGACGTATCCCGAGCAAAATCAATGGTCCGATGTTTCAAATAATGCAGGCGCTCCGCCGATTGGCGACATGAAGCCCGCATAAGATCACAAAAAATGCAGTAATAACCTGGTGTCTATTCCGTTTGACAATCAGAAAGGAAGTTTCCTAACCAAATATTTGTCGCAGATTTGTTGATCGTTTTTCATAATATGATCGATTGATGCTCATGATCTTTTGAAGTTGATAAAAGGGCTCTGATTTTGACCATCGATCGCCTATTTCTTGGAATGCTGGTCCTTATCGCTCCAGCGCCAGTGAGTGCGAAAGTCTTGCCCAAATTTGGCACGGATGCCCCCCCAATTACACTTTCTGCCACACCTGCAGAATTGGCCCTTGACCCAAAGCTGCAAACCGCTTTGGATTTAGGCATTGGAAGTAACCCAAATATTATTTCAGCCCGCGCAGCAGCACAGGCAGCTGGATTTGACGTCCGAAGCGCAAAATGGCTTTTTTTTCCAAGTCTCTCGGCGGAAATTTCAGAGGTTGCCCAAGACAGGAAGACCGGCAGCTATAATGGGTTCTACCCATCGCTGACGGTTGAACAGCCAATCTGGACGGGCGGCTATTTGAACGGCACGATCCGGCAGGCGCGGCAACGGCAGAGCGCTGCCCTTGCGGCTTATCAGGCGGCCGCCTTGCAGGTCGCGTTGCGCATATCTGATAGCTATCAAGATGTTGTACGCCTGTTTCGGCGCAAGCAGCTGCTTGCCCAAAGCGTTGCCCGCTATGGCGACATGATCCAGACCATCGACAGGCGTGTTGCAGCCGATGTCAGTCCAAGGGTGGATTTGGAGTTGGCACGCAGCCGACTGGCGCAAGTTGAACAGCAATATAGCGCAAACTCGGCGCAATATGACGCGGCACTAGCCCAGTTACGCGAACTTGTCGGCGACCCTGATTTTATGCCTACAACAGAGGTTTTGCTGCCCGCCATCTGGCCGCAAATAGAACTGGACGAAGCGACAACCCAGTCCTTGGCCTTCTCCCCGCGCTTGAACCAGCTGCGCGCCGAGGCTGCCGCCGCCAAAACCGATGTGGACCTTGCGCGCTCGGACCTCGCGCCGAAATTGAGCGCGCAATATAGCTATAGCGACTTTGTTGGGCATCGGGTGGGGGCCGTGCTGCGCTACCAGACCGGGCGCGGCCTCTCGCACCTGACGGCCATTGGTGCTGCACGGGCGCGTCAAGACGAAAGCGATGCGAAAATAGCCGCGAGTGAGCGCGATTTAAAAGGCCTGATTGCAGGCGATGTTGCCGAATTCTTCTCTGCCACGTCGCGCCTTGAATCGAGCCAAACAGCACCGATAGCGGCCCATCAAGTGCATGAATCCTACATGCGGCTGTTCATTGCCAGTCGGCGATCTTGGCTGGATGTGATGAACTCTTTCCAAGAAACAATCTCCGCCGACATCACGGTTGCTGACACGCAGGCCAGCGCTCTGACATCGCTCACACGCCTTTATCTGCTCACAGGGCGTTGGCGGCTGGATCTGAATGGAGTGCGGCCATGACCCGTCCAGCAATGCAATTGATCGAAGCCTTGGCCGCGCGCCAGAGCATTTCCTTGCCGATTGGATGGGACGAAAAACTTAGCGAAGACCTATCGGTTCAAGACCCGGACTTTGTGGAGCGCCTGTGCGGGCAGCTCGGCTGAGATTTACCTGCCTCAATTGTTCGCAAGCCTCGGGCCAATGACTTTCCGCTTCTGGTCTATTCGGATCAGCATGGGTGGTGCCTGGGCGAACAATGGCATAGCGCTTCAGAAATCCGGCTCATCACCGCATCAGGGGTGGATGTTGTCGCCTATGACACGGCATTGCACGTGGCGCGGGTCGCTTTTCCCAAAGAGGTCAGGCGTCACAGAGCCGAAAGCGCGTTCGACATTTTCGTTGGGGCACTCGCAGCGCGCAAGCGGGCGCTGATCGACGCTGGCATTGCAACCTTGGTCATCAACGTCATCGCCTTGTCGACCTCGCTTTTTTCGATGCAAATCTACGACAGGGTGATCCCGCAAGGTGGCTTTGCGACTTTATGGGTGCTGACCGCGGGCGTTGCCATTGCCCTGCTTTTTGACTTTGCCATCCGCAATGCCCGCGCAACCCTGGTGGACCGCGAAGCGGCGGCAATTGACGCCGAGATATCCGAATTTTTCTTTGCGCGCATGCAGGCGATCCGTCTTGATCGGCGTCCTCCCGGCATTGGCACGACGGCCGCGCAAATGCGCGGGCTGGATCAGGTTCGATCGATGATGGCCTCTGCCACCTTGTTCATATTGGCCGATTTGCCCTTTGCGCTGCTGTTCATGGCGGTCATGGCCCTGATCGGCGGCAGCGTTGTCATTGTATCCATGGTGCTTTTCCCGCTCGCGCTGAGCTTTGCCTATTTGTTTTCGCGATTTATTCGCGAGGCCACAGCGCGGTCCCAATCCACAAGCTACCAGAAAAACGGCCTCTTGGTTGAGGCGCTGGATGCCGGAGAGACCATCAAGACAAACCTCGGGGATTGGCAGATGCTCGCCCGATGGAACCAGCTTGTCGACAAGGTGGACGAGGACGAGCAACAAGTCCGGCTTTGGTCAACGCGGGCTGCTTCCACTTTCAATCTGCTGCAACAGGTGGCTTATGTGGCGATTGTCGTCATAGGGGCCTATCGCGTGGGGCTGGGCGAAATGACGATGGGCGGCCTGATCGCCTGCACGATCATCAGCGGGCGGATCAACGGGCCTTTGGTTTCGGCACTGCCGAACCTCTTGCTGCAATGGGAATATGCGCGCGGCTCGCTGGGGGCGCTGGACCGCATCCTGTCCGCCCCCAGCGACCATCAAGCCGGATCACGCAGCATCAAATTGCGCGAACCCAAGGGTCAATTGCGGGCCGAGAATATAGAATTTGCCTATCCCGATTCCCGCAATGGTGTTGCGCTTGAGAAGCTGGAAATCAAACCGGGG
>JAHEGQ010000149.1:8004-24770 GCA_024645025.1 Sphingomonadaceae bacterium | reverse complement strand
GGCCTGTTTCACGTGAAACATGTTTGACCTGAACGCCCGGTCTGCGTAGCGCGGCGTCATGAGTCGTGGCTTTGACGTCATTGTTGTGGGCGGCGGACACGCCGGATGCGAGGCGGCGGCTGCCGCGGCGCGGATGGGTGCGCGCACCGCGCTGGTCAGCTTTCGCCGGGACATGATCGGCGCCATGTCGTGCAACCCGGCCATTGGCGGGCTGGGCAAGGGCCATTTGGTGCGCGAAGTCGATGCTTTCGACGGGATTTTGGCCCGCGCGGCGGATGCCGCAGCCATCCATTACCGGATGTTGAATGGGTCCAAGGGGTCGGCGGTGCAAGGGCCGCGCATTCAGGCCGACCGCAATTTGTTTCGCGCGGCGATCCACGATCTGCTGGCGGCCCAGCCGGGGCTTGAGATTGTGGAAGGGGAAGCGGCGGCGCTGATCCTCGACCAGGGGGTGCCGCGCGGACTGCACTTGGCGGATGGCCGGCAGTTGACCGCCCGGGCGGTGGTTCTGGCCACCGGCACGTTTTTGAACGGCAAGACGTTTTGTGGCGAAAGTCAGACCGTCGGCGGCCGCGTTGGGGAGGCGGCCGCGCGCGCCTTGGGCGATCAGCTGCGCGCGATGGCGCTGCCGATGGGGCGGTTGAAAACGGGCACACCCCCGCGACTTGATGGGCGGACGATCAATTGGGCGACACTGGATGTTCAGCCCAGCGATGGCGAAGACTGGACTTTTTCGGACCTGACGCCAGGGCGGTCGGCGCCGCAGCTTTGGTGTGCGATGACGCGCACCAATACCGAAACCCACGCGGTCATCCGGGCTGCGCTTGACCGATCACCGCTTTTTTCTGGGGCAATTGAGGGTCAGGGGCCGCGCTATTGCCCGTCTATCGAGGACAAAATCCACCGCTTTGGGGATCGCGATGGCCATCAGGTATTTCTGGAGCCGGAAGGTCTTGATGACCCGTTGGTCTATCCCAATGGCATTTCCACGTCCTTGCCCGCTGACGTCCAATTGGCGTTCTTGCGGACGATGAAAGGGTTAGAGCGGGTCGACATCGTTCAGCCCGGATATGCCGTGGAATATGACCATATTGATCCGCGCGCGTTGCACCCCACGCTTGAATTGCGCACTGTCCCAGGCCTGTTCTGTGCAGGGCAGATCAACGGCACGACCGGCTATGAAGAGGCGTCGGCACAGGGGCTGGTGGCGGGTTTGAATGCGGCCGCCCAAGCCTTGGACAAGCCACCGCTAATTCTGGATCGTGCGAGTTCTTATATTGGCGTGATGATTGACGATCTGGTTCTTCAGGGCATTACTGAACCCTATCGCATGTTGACGGCGCGGGCCGAATATCGCCTGCGTTTGCGCGCGGACAATGCCGCGACGCGGTTGACCCCCGTTGCGCTTTCGATCGGATGCGTAACACCGGCGCGGCGCCAGTGGTTCGTTTCACGTGAAACGGCGCGGCAGTCTCTTCGGGCAGCGCTTGACCGGAGCGTGACGGGCGCTGCCTTGGCTGATTTGGGCGTTCCCATGCGTGAGCGGGGTGATCGGCAGCCGCTGTTTGATTGGTTGCGCTTTGTCTCCCTGTCAGCAGTTCAGCTTGCCACCTTGGTGCCGGAGGCAGCGGATGTGGCGCCAGCGATTTTGGGCGAACTGATGGAGGACGCCCGCTATGCACCCTATATTGCGCGGCAGGAAGCGGAGATCCGGGAGATGCGGGCCAACGACACAATATCGCTTCTTGGGCTTGATTTTGCGGCGGTTCCGGGATTGTCGAATGAGATGGTCGAGCGGCTCTCTGCGGCGCGTCCGGCGACTTTGGGTGCGGCGCAGCGCGTACGGGGCATCACGCCGGCGGCCTTGGCGGCCATTCTTGTTCAGGCCAAGCGGGTGGCCGCATGACAGAGGACGACGCCCAAGCTTGGCTGGTCGAGACGCTTCACGTTTCACGTGAAACATTGGCGCAACTGGCGGCCTATCGGGATCTGGTGTTGGCCGAAACTGCCCACCAAAATCTGATCGCGCGGTCGACCTTTGATGTCTTTTGGGCGCGGCATATTGTCGATAGTGCCCAGCTCTTGCTGCACGCGTCCGCCGCCCCAACGGGCGCGTGGCTTGACCTTGGGTCTGGCGCAGGGTTGCCCGGCATCGTTTTGGCGCTCCTTTGCGACAGAGACATTCACATGGTGGAAGAACGTCGCGGGCGGATCGCCTTTTTAAACCGTGTTGTTGAGGCCTTGGATCTGCGCAACGCCTATGTTCACGGCTGCAAGGTCGAGGCGCTGCGCCTGCCGCCTGCGGCTGTTATTACCGCCCGGGCCTTTGCGCCCTTGCCCAAGTTGCTGGCGCTCGGCCACCGATTTTCGACGCCCGAAACGCTGTGGCTTTTGCCCAAAGGGCGGTCGGCGCGGGAAGAGGTGGAAAATGTGCGTGGAGCATGGCATGGTCTGTTTCACGTGGAACAGAGCATCACAGATGCCGAAGCGGCGATTCTCGTTGCGCGGCAGGTGAGAAAGGGCAAACCATCATGATCCGGATTGCGGTTGCCAATCAAAAGGGCGGGGTCGGCAAAACGACGACCGCCATCAACCTTGCGACGGCGATGGCCGCCATCGGGTGGCGCGTGCTGCTGGTCGATCTCGACCCACAGGGCAATGCCTCTACCGGGCTGGGTGTCGGCCAAAGCCAGCGCACGCGATCCAGCTATGATGTCCTGATGGGCGAGGCCAGCGTGGCCGAAGCCGCCATTGCCACCCGGATCCCCGGCCTGTCGGTGTTGCCGGCGACGGTCGACCTGTCCGGTGCCGAGGTGGAGTTGATCGAGGTAACGCAGCGGTCCCACCGCCTGACCGCCGCGCTAGATGCCGCGCCCGAAGGTCAATGGGATCTCGCGATCATTGATTGTCCGCCGTCGCTGGGCATTTTGACGCTGAATGCGTTGGTTGCCGCACAATCGCTGCTGGTTCCCTTGCAATGCGAATTTTTTGCGTTGGAAGGATTGAGCCAATTGCTTCAAACTTTTGAACGCATTCGGGCCAAGTTCAACCCGGACCTGACGATCCTAGGCGTCGCGCTGACGATGTATGACCGGCGCAACCGCCTGACCGAGCAGGTTGCCGAAGATGTGCGTGCCTGCTTGGGCGATGCGGTCTTTTCCACGGCAATCCCGCGCAATGTTCGGCTGTCCGAAGCGCCAAGCCATGGCTTGCCGGCGCTGATTTATGACCATCGCTGTTCGGGATCAGAAGCCTATATGGCGCTGGCCCGCGAGGTGGTGGCGCGTCTTCCCAAATTGAAAGTGGCGGCATGAGCGACGACACCCCCCTTCCCAAGAAACGCACGGGCCTGGGCCGCGGGCTATCGTCCCTTTTGGGGGAAATTCAGGCCGAAACAGCCGTTGCGGTTTCCGGCCAAAGCGAGGGCGGCAGCACCATCCCCGCCGGTGTCCGGCTGGTCCCCGTGGCTAGCCTCCAGCCCTTGCCGAACCAGCCGCGCCGTAATTTTGACGATGACGCCCTGGATGAATTGGCGCGATCGATCACCGCGTTGGGGGTGTTGCAGCCCATCGTCGTGCGCGATTTGGGCGGCTATTTCCAGATCGTTGCCGGCGAACGCCGCTGGCGCGCGGCCCAGCGGGCACGTTTACATCAAGTCCCTGTAATCATTAAGGAATTTGATGATCGCACCGCCTTGGAGATCGCGCTTGTTGAAAACATCCAGCGCGAACAGCTCAATGCTTGGGAAGAGGGCGAAACTTACCGCCGGCTGATTGAGGATTATGGCCACAGCCAAGAAGAATTGGGCCGGATCGTCGGCAAGTCGCGCAGCCACATCGCCAATCTGATGCGCTTGCGCAACCTTCCATCCAGCGTGCATGGCTGGCTGGTGTCGGGTGACATCAGCATGGGCCATGCCCGGGCCTTGCTGCAATGCGCGGATCCCGAAGGCATCGCCCGTCAGGTCATCGCGCGGGGCCTGTCCGTCCGCGATACCGAAAGATTGGCAAAGAAAAGCAAGCCGGGTGCCCCTAAACCCACGCGTTCAGGCGCCGCACGAGATGCCGATTTGGCGGCACTAGAGCGTCAATTGGGCGATATGCTGGGCTTAAAAGTACAGATCAACCATGGCGCACGCGGTGGTTCGGTTTCGATCGCCTATTCGTCGCTCGACCAACTTGACCTGATTTGCCAGCGCCTTTCGGGCGAACGCATTTAAAGCGGCTGTGGCCGTTTGGCCACCTGGATCAGCGGGGCCCGGCGACGGGTTTGGCGGGCTTTGCCTCTTGCAGCATTTTCAAGATGACGTTGGCCCGTGGATCGCGCGTGGCATAATCCAACGCCGACTGCCCGGTGACACGGTCCGACTTACGGGGATTGGCGCCGCTTGCCAGCAACAGCCGCACCATTGGCACGTCGCGGTTCTGCACCGCCAAAATCAAGGCCGTTTCCCCTTGGCCGTTGATGCCATCGACGGCGGCGCCGCTTTTGAGGAGGAGGTCTGCGCCTTCGATGAAGCTGATTTGGGTGGCGGCAATCAGCGGGGTGACGCCTTGGCCATCGCGCAGATCCGTCTTCGCGCCGCGCGACAGCAAAAAGGAGAGCCAGGTTGTGTCGCGGCGCTTGATCACGACATGAAGCGCGGTTTCGCCCGTGGAAACATCGCGCGTGTCAACCACCACCGTGCCCGGCCGGCTGAGCAGTTCGGTCGCTTTAGCGCCGTCGCGGTCGCGCACGGCCTTTAAAAAGTTATAGCTGTCAGAGAATTGAGCGCTGGCGACACTGGGCCAGAGCAGGACAGGGGCCAGCAGAATCAAGATGGTCTTTTTCATATCGCTCTGTCCAAAATAACGCATATTCGACGCTTGCGTCCGTCGCCTTAGCAGAGCAAGACTTATCGAGCCATGAACAAATTGAAACTGCTTTGTGCCGCCGTTCTTTTTGCCGCCCTTTCCGCTTGTGGATCGGGCGGCCAACAGGCCAGCGCGCCCCCGCTACAGGGGGCGAAAATGGGCGGCGCCTTCACGCTTGTGGATCAGGACGGCAAGACCGTTACCGATCAGGATTTCAAGGGCAAATACCGGCTGATCTATTTCGGCTACAGCTTTTGCCCAGATGTTTGCCCCACAGATGTCGCGGTCATGGGCAAGGCGCTGCGGGTGCTGGAACAAAAGGACAAGGCCCGGGCTGACAAGATTGTGCCCCTGTTCATCACGGTTGATCCAGCGCGCGATACGCCCAAGGTCTTGAAGCAGTTTGTCGCCAATTTCCACCCGCGCCTAATTGGCCTGACCGGCAGCGTGGCGGCGATTGACGACGTTGCCAAACGCTATGGCATTCCGTTCCTGCGCGACAAGCCCAATGCCCAAGGGGCCTATCTGGTCGATCACGCCCGAATGATGGTTCTTTATGGCCCGCAAGGGGAACCGATTGCCATTATGCCGCCCAATGCGGGCCCGGATGCCGCGCAACAAATTGCGACAGATCTGGCCCGTTGGGTCCCCTAAGGTCATGACTGGGCGCTATTGGGAAGATAAGCCGCTGGCGGCGCTGGACCGGGCGCAATGGGAATCCTTGTGCGATGGTTGTGGCCGTTGCTGCCTCAACAAGTTGGAAGATGAAGAGAGCGGCGACATTTACCCCACCAATGTCGCGTGCCGTCTGCTGGATCGACGGACTGGGCAATGTTCGGATTATCGCAACCGCTTTGCCCAGGTGCCCGATTGCATCCGGCTGACCCCCGCCCGGCTGAAAGAGCTGGACTGGCTGCCACCCAGCTGCGCCTATCGCTTGCGGGCGCAGGGCCTGCCCTTGCCGGATTGGCATTATCTGGTGTGCGGAGACCGAGAGGAAATCCACCGGCGTGGTATGTCCACGCGCGGTTGGACGATCTCGGAAGTCGATGCCGGCCCCCTGGAAAACCATATTGTGGAACGGTGGCCCGGCGAGGACGCATGATCGACGCGCTCGACATCGTTCGCAAATCAACGGCGCGACGCATGAAGCTGAGCGTTGATCCGCGCACCGGCCGGGTCCGGCTGGTCCTGCCGCAAAAGGCCCCTCTTGCCCCCGCGCTGGAATGGGCGAAGGCGCATGAAGGCTGGATCGCCCGGCAAGTGGCGCGCCTCCCCGAACCCTGGCCCATCCTGCCCGGCATGGCCGTTCCCCTGGGGGGCATTGATCATGTCCTGGAATGGCAAGAGGCGTTGCCCCGCACCCCACGGGTGGTGGCGGACCAAATCCAGATCGGCGGCCCGCGCGAGGCAATGCCCGGGCGTCTGCTGCGCTGGCTGCGGGCGGAAGCGCGCACGCGACTGGATAGGGAAACCCGCGACCTTGCAGCGGCAGCAGGTATTTCGGTGGCCAGCGTCAGTGTTGGCGATCCGCGGTCACGTTGGGGCAGTTGTTCAAGCAACGGCGATATTCGCTATAGCTGGCGGCTGATCTTAGCCCCCGACTTTGTCCGGCGCGCGACCGTGACACATGAGTTGGCGCACCGCATCCATATGGACCACAGCCGTGCCTTTCATGCATTGGCGGCAAAGCTCTACGGCGGAGATCCAGCACCATCGCGCGACTGGCTGCGGCGCCACGGCGCGCGGCTTTACTGGTTTGGCCGAACCGATTGAGGATCCCGCCGGTCTGGCGGCGTGGCTGGCATTTTGGGCAGGATAGACCGGGGCAGCGTGGGCCGGGGCGCGGGCGGCGCATCCCTTTTGGTCGCGGCATCCAAAATGCGCTGATATTCGGCAGCGTCATCCGGTGTGTCAGACGGCGCGCTGTCGGGGGCCACGGCGTCCTCTGACGTCATATTGCCTTCTTCGCCCAGATAGGCCTGCTCATCCGATTCCAGCAGCCATTCCGGTGGCGTGACTTCGGTTTCAAATTTCTCAATCGGGCGGGTTGCGACCGCCTCTTGCATGAAGGCGGCAAAGGCCATTGCCGGCGCGCGGCCGCCCTGCAGGCCGCGCACCGGACGTGCATCGTCGCGGCCCATCCAGACGCCCGTTGTCAGCCCGCTGGAAAAGCCCAAAAACCAGCCATCCTTGTTGGAGGATGTCGTGCCCGTTTTGCCGGCAACCGGGCGACCAATTTGGGCTGCCCGGCCTGTACCGGCGGTGACGGCCGTCTGCATCATATCCGTCATACTGGCTGCAACCCAAGGATCGACCAATTGGAGGCTCTCGCTTTTGGGCCGCTGGTAGAGCAGCGCGCCCGACGTCGTTGTGACTTTGACAATTCCATAAGGCGTGACCGACAGGCCCTTGGCGTCGATGATGGCAAAGGCCCGGACAAGATCCAGCAAGCGAACATCCGATGTGCCCAATACCATGGAGGGTTCGGTATTGATCGGGGTTGTCAGGCCAAGACGGCGGGCAATGGCCGCGATGGCGGGCGTTCCCACTTGTTGTCCAATTTGTGCGGCAATGGTGTTGATCGAATAAGTGAAGGCTGTGCGCAGGGTCATTTCACCCCGGAATTCGTTGGTGCTGTTGCGCGGTCGCCAGCCATCAATATCGATCGGTTCGTCGACCATCTTGGTGTCCGGGTTCATCCCCGATTCCAGCGCGGCCAGATAAACGAACAGTTTAAAGGCAGAGCCCGGCTGGCGCACCGCCTGCGTCCCCCGATTGTAAATAGAACTGACATAGTCCCGCCCGCCGATCATGGCGCGCACGGCCCCGTCGCGATCAAGCGCGATCAACGCGCCTTGTGCGCCCTCTGGCGCAAATTTCTTGATCGCGGCATCGGCCGCCATCTGCATTTTGGGGTCAACGGTTGTCCAGACGTCTATGGGTTCGCGCGTGTCGTCGATCAGCCCTTCCAACTGGGGCAGCGCCCAATCGGTAAAATAGCGGATGCTGTTCTGCTGCGGCCCCGCCGCCAGCCGGACCCGTTCCGGGTGTGCGGCCGCAGCGATGCTTGGGCTGATGACGCCGGCATCGGCCATAACGCTTAACACCACGCGCGCGCGGCCCATTGCCGCTTTGGCATCGGCGGTTGGCGCATAGCTGGAAGGCGCCTTGACCAACCCGGCGATGATTGCCGATTCTTCCAGGCTGAGCTGGGTTGCCGGATGATCGAAAAAGCGCCGCGAGGCGGCATCAATCCCATAAGCACCGCCGCCAAAATAGACCCGGTTGAGGTAGAGTTCGAGGATTTCATCCTTCGAATATTTGGCCTCCATCGCCAAAGCGAGGATGAGTTCCCGGCCCTTGCGGCCAAAGGTTCGCGTGCTGGTTAGGAAAATGTTGCGCGCCAATTGCTGGGTGATGGTGGAGGCACCCTGCGCCCAATGGCCGCGTTGCAGGCGCACCTGAATGGCGCGCGCCATGCCAATCGGGTCGACGCCGGGATGGTAGCGAAAGCGCCGGTCTTCCACTGCAACCATCGCATCGACCATCACACCGGGGATGTTTTTATAATCAATCCATTCGCCATAAATAGGCCCGAGCGACCAGACGACCTGCCCATCGGCCCCGCGCACCCGGATGACCTGACCCAGCGAGGCGCGGGTCCGCAATTCGGGAAACTCAGGCAACGAGGAATAGGCAAAGCCCACAGCGCACATCAGCCCGAACAGGACAATCCCGCCAGAGATCAGGCCCCAGCGCAGCAGGCGCGCGAAAAAGGCCCGCGGGGCGGACGGCGGAGCGGCGGGAGACGGTTTGGGGCGCGAAGGGGCCATGCCCGATCCTCTTAGGCGGTCCGGAATCGCCCGGCAAGTCGCGTGCGCGCCAAGGCGTTGTCGGCGGGCGTCTTAGTCGACTGAATCGCCTTCAAATGCCAGCGAGACGCTGTTCATGCAAAAGCGCAGGCCCGTGGGTTGGGGCCCATCGGGGAACACATGGCCCAAATGCCCGTCGCATCGCCCGCAGCGCACCTCCACACGCACCATGCCGTGCGATCGGTCTTCCACCATGGTCAGCGCGTCTTGATGGATCGGTGCGTAAAAGCTGGGCCAACCAGACCCAGAGTCATATTTGGTGTCGGATACGAACAGGTCTGCCCCACAGCCAGAACAGCGATAGACACCCTCCGCCTTGTTATCGGTCAGCGCGCCGGAAAAGGCCCGCTCTGTTCCGGCCTGACGCAGCACATGATATTGTTCCGGGGTCAGCCGGGCCTGCCATTCGGCGTCGGTCAAAAGAAGCTTTTCCATCTGCCTAATTTGGCCCGGCTGGTCCGCATCTTCAAGGCCTGAAAAAGGCGGGGGTGGCCGTGGCCCCTTTTTAGCGCCGATAGTCCGCGGCCTTCAGCTTGCATGCGGTCGCTGCGGATTGGATGGCGGAAAAAATGGGGCCCGGGTCTGACACCCAGACATGCGTTGTCAGGCTGTCGCCTTCATAATCGCCGGGTTCAGCCGCGGCATAGCAGCTGCCCTTGGCGCTGCCATCGCGATCAATAAAGCGGCAGGCGGCATCTTCCGTCGTCGCGCGGCGATCAAAGACGGCCCAGCCGCGATACCAGCCCGTGTCCTTGCGCCGCGCGGGCATCGCCATGGTGTCGGGCACACCATCGCCATCTTCGTCCGCCGCCTGCCAAAAGCCAAAGCGCATCGCCTTCATCATCCGGTCAAGCATGGCTTGGCCTTCGACGCGAATCTGGTCGCCACTGATATTGGGCAGGCCGGGATCGGCGGTATCCGGCTCGGTTGGGATGGGGCCAATCAAAAAGGCCATCCGGTCAATCTTGCCGTCGCCATTCTGATCGTAAAGATAGGCCCAATCCTGCGTCCCCGTCGCCAAGCCTTGCTGGCCTGCAGCCGAAAAACGCGGGCTGAGCCAGATATCCCGGCGGACATTGGCGAGTGGCTGGGCTGAAAGAGCGGCCAGCAGAACCTTGCCCCCCTTGCCGGCAACAAACGTGATTGTGCCGCCGTCGCCGCGGATCTTGCACCGGGCTTTGAGATGACCTTCGGCGCGCGGCTGGGCGGCATCGGCGGCAGTTGCGATAATGGACGCATCGCCATGGCCGACGGGTTGGGCCGCAGCGGGCCCCAGCGCCAAGCCGGCGACGATCATCCAGATTGAAGCTGCGCGCATTGATACTGCCCTCCCTCGCCGGAACGCCCCCCCAGACACTGTCTTAGCCCGGATCCCGCACGGCGCAATTTTTTAGGTGCGCCGGTAAATGGGCAATTCCCATTGCCACAGGATTGCCCCGCCGCGCAGCATCAGTCCGGCAGCCGTCGCGATGCCCGCGGCCGCGAAGCTGGGCAGCCCCATCAGGCTGAGCGCCACCATCAGGCCCGACGACAGGGCCGCGGCTGTGACATAAAGTTCCGGCCGCATGATGATGGAGGGTTCCCCCGCCAGCATATCGCGGATGATCCCGCCCAGACAGGCGGTGAAAACCCCCATCAGCAGCGCCGGGATTGGGGCAATGCCAAAGGCCAGCGCTTTGGCGCTGCCATAAGTGGAAAAAGCGGCCAGACCCGCTGCATCGCACCAAGACAAAGCCCGCCCCTGCCAGAACCGCATCGGGGTGGCCCAGATCACAAGCGCGGTTGCCAGACACAGGCCCAGAGTCAGGTTTTCGCGCGTCCAGAACACCGGCACGCCAATCAAAAGGTCGCGCACTGTGCCGCCACCGACGCCCGTTGAGAGCGCAAAAAAGATGAAGGTCACAAGGTCGCGGCGCTTTTGCGCGGCCAGCACAGCGCCCGAAGCGGCAAAAACCATGCTGCCCAAATTGTTCAAAACTTCCAAGACGGGCGCAATGGCTGTGGGGACAAGGACGGTCTGCATAGCCGACCTATAGCGTCTGGACCGCGCGGCGGCCATGCTTGATTGTGGAAGATGCCCCTGTTTTAGGCGAGCGCGGCGGCGACGCCCGTAAGATCATCCAGCAACGCATGGGGCTGTTCGGCCGGGGCCAGATCTGCCCGTCGGTCGGCTTTCATCAACCCCGTGGTCAGGCCAATGCCCATGGCCCCAGCGCTGCGGGCCATGCGCATTTCCAGAGCAGGATCGTCGCCAAAAACAAAGACATCCTTGGCGGCGCTGCGGGGCAGGCCCATGGCCGCCAGCGCAGCATCAAATGCGATGCGCGACGGTTTGCCCAGCACCTTGGCGCGGCTGCCTGTCATGGCGGAAATCATCTTGTTGATCGCAAAGCTGGACCCAATGCCCCGGCCGGTGGCGGTTGCAAAAAAGGGCACATGGCTGGCGGTGGTGTGCTTGGCCCCGTCCCAGATCGACTGGCAGGCGGCTTCCAGATCGGGGAAGGTGAATTCGCGGAACCAGCCGGTATAAACGGCTTCCACATCCTTGGCCGCATCCGACGCGCCAATCGCGTCGATCCCCAGCGCGGTCAGCGGGGCCGACACGCCTGCATTGCCCAGCACGCGGACACGGGTAATCCCCTGTTGTTTGAACCAGATCGCCGCAGAGGAGGATGGCGTCATCATCTCCTCATCGGCAAGGTCAAACCCGGCTTGGCGCAGGCTCGCCGCATAATGCGCCGGGGCCTTGGCCGTGCCATTGGTAAAGACGCGAAAGGGCACGCCTTTCTTGCGCAGCAGCGCAAGCATTTCGACCGCACCGGGCAGCGCCTTATGCCCGCCAGAGGCCGCATCGCCCAAGGCAAGGGTGCCATCCATATCGAAGATGAAACCACGGGCTTTGGCCAGACGCTCCAGAATATCAGGCGACATGAGCCCCTCCATGCAAGGCAAGGCGCAGACCGGGGCGCTCGATAAGGATATTGCGGGCATCAGGCTTGGCCGCCAATTGGCGCAGCAGCGAAAGCAGCGGTGCCGCCTCGGGCGTGTAGGTCGCCCGGCTGCGCCCGGCGGACAGCATCGCATCCACCTGATCTTCGGGCATGACCGCGCGGAGCAGAAACTCCTCATCCGCCATATGCGCCCCGAATTTGCGCCGCAGATCGGCATAGGCCGGGAACATGGGTTCCTCCTCAATCTCGCGGGCACGCGGGCGATCCAGAATGGCGGCTTCGACCGCCGGGTCGATGGCGCTGGTGGGGCGACCGAACTTGCCCATCACATAGCGCAACACCTGATCGGAAACCTGCGCATAGCGCCGTTCGCCAATGACGTTGAACAGCGCCTGGCTCATCACCATTTGCGGGAAGGGCGTGACCATGATCGGGTGGCCGAGTTCGGCCCGCACCTGCTCTGTTTCCGCCACAACCGCATCAAAACGGTCGCCCAGTTTCAGCTCTTCCAACTGACGCCGCGTCGTCGTCATCACGCCGCCCGCGATCTGATGGCGCAAGAAGCTGGAATCAAAGGCTTGGGGTTCGCCTGCGGGCAAGCCTTCGGCACGGGCGAGGCGATACCAATAATCCGACACACGGGCGAGCATCGCATCGTCAATGGCGACATCATGCCCGGCATTGCGCAGATTGGCGACCATGCGGCTGGCTTCGGGCAGGGAACTTCCTTCGCCCAAAGGCCCGATGCCGACATGAACCGCATCGATGACGCCCAAATCTGCCGCCGCCAGGCTTGAAAGCGGGCCATAGCCGATCGTGCAGTGCGCGTGAATCTCAAGCGGCCGGTTGCCGATCGCCGCTTTCACTGCGGGGGCCAATGTCCGCACGCGTTCGGGCGACAACAGCCCACCCGGGTCTTTGATGTAAATCAGGTCAATGTCCGGGCTGGTGCAGATCTTGCGTGCGAAGTCTGCATAGAATTGGTCGGTATGGACTTCGGACAGCGTGAAGGTCAGCGCGCCCATAATCTCGGCATCACCTTCCTCGCGGACAAGGCGGGCGGCTTCGATCACGGCCTCGGCATCGTGCATGGGGTCCAGCATGACAAAGCGGCGAATGCCGTTCGCCTGAAGCCGACGATAAACAAGGCGCATGAATTCCGGGTCGGCCTGTTGCCAGGCGATGAAGCGCAGCCCCGTTGTGATGAACTGCAACGGCGTGCGCGGCATGGCAGCGGCGACGCGGCGGATGCGCTCCCACGGGTTGTTCTGAAAATAGCGCACCGCCACCGCCATATGGCTGGAGGAGGTGAAGTCGATGGCGCGAAAGCCGACCTGATCGGTCTGGCCCGCAATCTGGAGCATCTGGGCCGTGTTCAGGCCAGTTGCCCCCCAAAGGCTTTGGTTGCCATCGCGCATCGAGACATCGACAAGGGAAATCTCAGCCATGGGCCAATCCTTCAAAGAAGCGGGTATCAACGCCGCCCGCGATAAAGCGGGGGTCGCGCACAATGGCGCGGTGCAAATCAGCGGTGGTGGAAATGCCGCTGATCTCCAGCCGGTCAAGCGCGGCCGCAAGGCGCGCCACCGCCTCTTCGCGGGTCGCGCCGGACACAATTAGCTTGCCGACCAGCGAGTCATAAAAGGGTGGCACATCCCCCCCAGCGGCCATGTGCGTATCCACACGGATGCCGGGGCCAGCGGGCCAGCGGGCTTCCGTCACGCGGCCGGGCGAGGGGCGGAAGTCCTGCGCCCAATTTTCGGCATTGATGCGCACTTCAATCGCATGGCCGTGCGGCAAGACCCTCTCCTGCGTCAGGGATAGTTTTGCCCCATCGGCAATCAGCAATTGCTGTTCAATCAGGTCAACGCCGGTGATCGCCTCCGTCACCGGGTGCTCCACCTGAATGCGGGCGTTCATTTCGAGGAAGTAGAAATCAAAAGTCTCGGCATCGACGAGGAACTCGACCGTGCCCGCGCCACGATAGTTTAAATGCCGGGTCAGTCGCACGGCGGCGTCTTCGATGGCAGCGCGCTTGTCCGCCGGGATGGCAGGGGCGGGCGCTTCTTCGACCAATTTTTGAAAGCGACGCTGGATGGAGCAATCGCGCGTGCCCAGATGGATGGCGGTTTCGCCATCGCCCAGAACCTGAACCTCAACATGGCGGCCGGTGGCGATGAAGCGCTCCACATAGATGCGCGGATCGCCAAAGCTGGCTTGGGCTTCAGCCATCGCCATGTCGACGGCCGCGTCCAGATCCTCCGCGCGGTCAACCCGCTTCATGCCTTTGCCGCCGCCGCCGGACACGGCCTTCAGCAAGGCGGGAAAGCCGGTCGCCTTGGCTTGGGCCATAGCGCCCGCCTTGTCAGCCGCCTCGCCGCCGGGGACGACCGGCAGGCCGGCTGCCATGCCGACCTTGCGGGCCATCAGCTTGTCGCCCATCGCCTCAAGGCTTGAGACGTCAGGCCCGACAAAGCGGATGCCTGCTGCGGCGGCGGCGCGGGCAAAGGTGGCATTTTCGGACAAAAAGCCATAGCCGGGGTGGATGGCGTCGGCCTTGGCGGCCTTGGCCGCGGCGATGACGGCCTCGACCGACAGATAAGAGGCCGAGGATGGCGCGGGGCCGACGATCACAACCTCGTCTGCGGCGCGGGCGGGCCAGCTCTGCCGGTCGGCTTCGGAGGCGCCAAGGATGGTTGTCATGCCCAGCCGTTGCGCGGTGCGGATGACGCGCAGGGCAATTTCCCCGCGATTGGCGATGAACAGGCGTCGGATCATCGGCTTAATCAGGCTGAACCAGCATCAGGACAGCCCCGCCATCGACCATGGTTGCATTGTCGATGCAAATGGCGGTGATGGTGCCCGATTGACCCGCATGGACCGGGTTCATCAGCTTCATCGTCTCGACGATGCCAACCACCGTGTCCGGCCCAACCTTGGCTCCCACCTCAACAAAGGGCGGGGCGCCCGGCTGGGGCGCGCGGTAAAAGGTGCCGGGGAGAGGGGCAGGTACGGCGACCTGCCCTACCGGTATATCTGCATCGACTGCCGCCGCCGCAAAGGGCTCTGCGGTGGCGACCGACCCTACGTCGTCTTCCATCGACCAAGCCTGCGTCCAGCCCCCTGCGCTGCGTTCCACGCGCAGGCGCAGGCGGCTGGTTTTCAGGTCAAGCCGATCAAAATGCGATCCATCGAGAATGGCGGTGATTTCATTAACGTCTTCGGGTGTCAGCGGCAGGTCGGTTGTCATTTGGCAAGCAGCTCCCGCGCTTTGGCGATGATGGCCGCGGCAAATTCGTCATCGTTGAAATGGGCGTCAACCGTCTGAAAATCGACATGGGTCGGCATGACCGTGCGGGCATAATCGGCAAAGACCGGCGGGATGCTCGGATCATGAATATGTCCATAAGGGCTGTCATGGTTTGAAAAGCCCTTGAGCGGGACATAAAAGCTCACCGGCCCCTTGGCGTCCTTCACCATCGCCGCGATATGGTTGGCCAGCGGCTTCAAATCCTCAAGATCGGTGCGCACAGCGGTGAGCGCCGGGTTGTGGATATGGTATTTCTTGCCCGGGAATTGGGCCATCGCCGCATCAATCGGCCCGCCAATGATGAAGTCGGCATTGCCAGGCGCAAAGACAACCGGGATTCCGCGCGCGATGGCGGCCTTGCCCCGGTCCGGCCCGCGATCGGCCAAGCCGCCGTGCAGGTGATCCAGAATTTCGGTCAGCGACAGATCCAGCACCAGCGCCACATCGCGCTCCGCTGCCAGCCCATCCAAGGTGGATCCGCCCGCGCCCGAACTATGGAACACCATAACTTCGCAGCCATCGGCTTCCAGCGCCTCGCGGATCGGGCGAATGCCCTTTTCGGTCGTCCCCAGCGTGGTCATCAAAACCAGCGGCTTGTCTCCGCCCGTTTTCGGTACATACCCCTTGGCCATGCCGGCAACAGCTAGGGCGGCATTGCGGAACACTTCGGTGCTGATGGAATTCAGCCCGGAAATATCGGTCACCGCGTTCATAATCGCGATGTCTTTCACACCCAGATAGGGCTGGGTGAACCCGGAGGCCATTGTCGAGACGATCAGCTTGGGCAGGCCATAAGGCAGCGCCTGCATGACGGTGCCCGCCAGCCCCGTGCCCATGGAGCCACCGAGTGAAATGACACCCGACAGCCCGTGGTCGGCATGGGCTTTGAGCGCACAGGCTACCGCGCCTTCTGTCATCACGGCCTGACATTTGCCTTCATGGCCCAGGGCCCGCACGCCCTCAATGGTCTGGCCTGCCGCGGCGGCCACGTCTTCAGGCGCGATTTCGGCACCGCCCACCGTCATTCGGACGCTAGGATCAAGGTGGATAACGGCGCACCCGGCAGCTTCCAAGATGCCCCGCATAAAGGCAGCTTCTTCCTGCTTGGTATCCTGCGTGACGATCAGCAGCACATTGGGCTTACTCATGACGGTCTTCCTCTCCCATCCGCAATGGGGGGATGTTCCACAACACCTGCGCCTTGCCTATCGATTTCCAATTCTCTAGTTCCACTAAGTGAAAAAGATGGATCGATGATCGAGCGCAAAGTTAAATCTATTCGCGCGCTGGAACGCGGTCTGGACGTGCTGGCAGAGGTGCAGCGCAGCGGCGGCATCAGCCTGCATGAACTGCACGTCCGGCTGGGGCTGGCCAAGGCAACGCTGCTGCGGCTGCTCGTCACGCTCGCCTCGCGTGGTCATATCTGGCAGCGACTGGCCGATGGCGCCTATCTGCCAACCTCGATGGAGGGGCCCAAGCGCCGCCCCGATGTGTCGGACCGGCTGGCAGAGGTGGCGTCCCCCTTGTTGGTCGAACTCAGTGAACGGGTGGTCTGGCCCTCTATCCTTGCGGTCCCGCGCATGGACCATCTGGAAATCATTGAAACCAATAGTCGGCTGGCACGCTTTGATGCGGCGGTTCTGGGCCCGGTTGGTGTGAAGCTCAGCTATTTGCACACGGCGACGGGGCGGGCGTATCTCGCCGCTTGCAGCGCGCAGGAACGCGCGGCGATCATCGCGCGGCTTCAGCCCGCCGGGGCCACGGAGGCAGAGCTGGA
>JAHEGQ010000149.1:6084-7994 GCA_024645025.1 Sphingomonadaceae bacterium | reverse complement strand
CGGCTATTCCACGCGCGAACCGCATCACCCATGGGCGGACCGCAACCGCCAGACGGTGTTGCGGGATGGCAAGTCTTCCATTGGCGTTGCGATCTGCGTGGGGGGGCATGCTGTGGCCGCGCTCAATGTGACTTGGCCCGCGCGCCGTGTCAGTGTGGAGGACGTCGTGGCCCGGCATTTGTCCGCCGTACAATCCATTGCGGAGCGAATTGGCAACGCCCTTGAGGCAATGTAAGATCGTTTCATCTTATGAAATAGACGATCTTGTCTTGGTCGCTGGAACAGCGCACCCCTTTCGCATTCGCGGTCTTAAGGGGATCAAATGAAAAGCTGGATTTTAAAGGCAGGCGCGACGTCGATTGACGCTCTTCACCTGATTGACGCCCCGATGCCAGAGCCCAAGGCCGGTGAGGTTTTGGTGCGTGTCCGCGCGTGTTCTTTGAATTTTCGGGATCAGTTGATCCCGCAGGGCCTCTATATGGGCGGCACGATCGGAACTGATATCGTGCCCTTGTCCGATGGTACCGGCGAGGTCGTGGGCTTGGGCGCTGGTGTGACCCGGTTCAAAATGGGCGATCGCGTTGCCGGCACTTTCTTCCAGAATTGGGTGGATGGCGCCCCCTCGCCCGCGGATGGCCCGGCCTTGGGCGCGCCGCCCGCACCGGGGATGTTGAGCGATTATGTCTGCTTGCCCGAAACCGGACTGGTGCCGATCGCGCAAAGCCTGAGCTTTGAAGAGGCCGCGACCTTGCCTTGCGCGGGCGTCACCGCTTGGAATGCGCTGATGGAAGGGCCGCACCCAGTGCAGCCCGGCGAAAGCGTGTTGGTGCTGGGCACGGGGGGCGTTTCTTTGCTGGCGCTCCAAATTGCCAAGGCGGCCGGCGCGCGCGTCATTGCGACCTCCTCTTCCGATGACAAGCTGGCCCGGGCGCAGGCGCTGGGCGCAGATATGGGGATCAATTATCGCACCATGCCGCAATGGGGCGCTGAAGCGGCCCGTCTGGCAGGCGGCAGCGGGGTTGACCATGTGATCGAAGTGGGCGGGGCGGGCACGCTGGCCCAATCCATCCAAGCAGTCGGCTATGCGGGGGAGATCGCGCTGATCGGCGTGCTGACCCGTGAAGGCGATACCAATCCGCGCGCCATGATGTTCAAGGGCGCCAGTATGCGCGGCATCTTTGTTGGCTCACGCGGTATGGCAGAACGGCTGAATGCCTTTGTGGACGCCCATGCGATCAAGCCCGTCATCGATCGCTGCTTCCCGATGGAAGAGGCCGATCAGGCCTATCGCTATCAGGCGTCCTCGGCTTTGTTCGGCAAGGTGGTCATTACCCTTTAGATTTGGCGGCAGACCGAAACCTCCGCCGCGCAGGAGAGGCAAATGCAACGGTTCGGATTTGGTCAAGAGATCGGTAAGGTGATGCAGACCGCCTATGTCGTCAAAGACATTCATGCGGCGATCCACTGGTGGGTTGAAAGCGCGAAGACGGGTCCTTGGTTCCTGCTCGATCATTTCTTGGGCGAAGGACAAGTTTATCGCGGGGTGAAATCTGAGGCAGATGTTGCGATTGCGATGGGCTTTTCAGGGTCCATGTGCATCGAACTCATCCAGCCGCTCGATGCCAATCCTTCCGTCTATAAAGAACTGATCGACCAGCGCGGCTATGGCTTTCACCATTTGGGCATTGCCGTGGCAGACGTCGACGCCGAGGTCGCCCGCTATCAGGAAAAGGGCTATGAACTGGCCTTTTCTGCGGCGGTGCCGACCGGCGGGTCGGTCGCTTATCTGGACAACAAGGTCAACGATCCGGGCTTTTTGGAAATCATTCCGGCCACCCAAGGCATGGACACGGCCTTCACCCGTTTCTGGCAGGCATCCTGCCAATGGGACGGCCGCGACCCCATCCGGC
>JAHEGQ010000149.1:0-6074 GCA_024645025.1 Sphingomonadaceae bacterium | reverse complement strand
CGGCCCTTTATCGGGTAAGCCTTGCCTCACATCTGAAAATCTGTTTGTATCACATACGAAATAACAAAGCCCCACGGCTAAGACCCTAAGGTCACCGAAGCGGCGCAACAGGAGAGAGAGCACATGCCGAAGCAGCGTCGGTCGGGCACGTACCAAGCCTTTTTGGTCGGCATCCTGAGCCTGAATTTTGGCATCCTGTTCTTTGATCGCAACGCGCTCAATTTCCTGATGCCTTTCGTCCAGCCAGACCTGAACCTGTCGGATACGCAAGTGGGGATGCTGTCTTCTGGCTTGTCGCTGACATGGGCGATCGCGGGCTTTCTGGTGGGGCGCATCTCGGACAAGCTCGGGTCGCGCAAACCGGTCATCGTGGTATCGACCATTGCCTTTTGTTTGTGCTCATTTGTGTCGGGCGTGGCGTCTTCCTTCCTGATGCTTTTGGGCGCGCGGTTGCTGATGGGGGCTGCTGAAGGCGGGGTGATGCCGGTCAGCCATTCGATCATCGCGGCTGAAGTGGACGAGGATAAGCGTGGCCTTGCAATGGGTGTCGGCCAAAATCTTGGGTCCAACCTTTTGGGGTCGGCCGCCGCGCCTTTGGTGCTGGTGCCCGTCGCGATGGCCTTTGGGTGGCGCGATGCCTTTTTTCTTGCCGCCGCCCCCGGTTTGATCAGCGCCGCGATTATCTGGTTCTTTGTGCAGGAGCCTGCCCGGGAGGATCAGGATGCGCACGCCGCGCCCAAAGCGACGCTGGGGCAGGCCTTTGCAGACCGCAATGTCCAGTTATGTGCCATCATCTCTGTCCTGCTTGTGTCCTACCTAGTTTGCTGCTGGGCGTTCATGCCGCTCTATCTGATGAACGACCGCCATTTTGATGCCGATACCACCAAGTGGCTGATGGCGACTTTGGGCATTTCGGCGGGCATTGGCAGCTTTGTGGTCGCCGCGCTGTCGGATCGGATCGGCCGCAAGCCTGCGATTGTCGGTTTTTCGCTGCTGGGTGTTATTCTGCCTTTGGGCGCGATGTTCTTTACCGGCAGCAGCTGGCTTCTGGCTGCAATCTTCTTCTTTGGCTGGGCGCTGAACGGCGTCTTCCCGATCTTTATGGCGACCGTGCCGTCGGAATCGGTTGATCCGCGTCTGACCGCCTCGTTGACGGGGATCGTCATGGGCATTGGCGAAGTTCTGGGAGGGGTGCTTAGCCCCTTTGCCGCTGGGATGCTGTCTGACAATTTCGGGCGGTCGGCGGTGATGTGGATGATGCTGGGCCTCACCCTGCTTGCCGCGCTTGTCGGCACAGGCTTGCGCGAAACGGCGCCGCGCGTGCTCGCACGCCGCGCTGCGGCATAGCGCGACCGGTTAAGCCATGTCCGTTATCGAGACATTCGCCACCCAATGCGTCGCCCCGCCACAGCGGTTGCGCTATTGGAATGATGTCTCTGCCGAAACCTTTGCGGGCCTGACGGTTGACGCGGCCTCGGAGGATTTTCAGGCGCAAATGGCCCGCTGGAAGCTGGGGGATTTGACCCTTATTCGTCCGACATCGCCCAAGGCGCGCGTCTCGCGCTGGAAAACGGGCGCGAGCGAGCGGCCAGACCGGATTATCTTCCACCTGCAACACACGGGCAGCTCGCTCAATATGCAATGGCAGCGCGAGGCCGAGTTGCACGCGGGCGACTTCACCCTGTGCCATGGCGCCGATCCCTATGCGACCGATCTGTCGGACCGCAACGAGATGCTTGTTGTGGAAATGTCCCGCGCGTCGCTCGCGTCGCGCATTCCCGGTCTGGAGAACCATCTGTGCCGCGCCATACCGGGCGATGCGCCGGGGTCGCGGCTGGTGCATGATTTTCTGCTGTCGCTTTGGCGGCAGGGCGACCAGAGCGATGCCGACCCCGATTGGCAAGAAGGCATTGCCAATGTATTTCTGGATCTCTTGGCCTTTGCCGTCAAAGGCGCGGGCAGCGCGCTTGTTGCGCCCAAGGGCACCAAGGATCGTGTGCTCGCTCTGGTTGAGGCCAGCCTGTTTGATCCCGAATTAAAGACCAGCATGATCGCGCGCGAACTGGGGATTTCGCTGCGCACCGTGCAAAATATCTTTGCGGCATTGGGCACCACGCCCAGCGCCTATGTCGAAGAGCAGAGATTGGCGCGGGCAGCAGAGCTTTTGGTCTCGGTGCCGGGTGCCAGCATTACCCAAATTGCTCTGGAAACCGGGTTTAATGACAGCGCCTATTTCACCAGGCGCTTTCGACACAGATTTCTGACGACACCACGCCAGTGGCGGGCGCAGAATAAGGCGCACTTCGCGTGAGTCCTGTCGGGTTGCGCGTGAATGCAAGACGGTTGCGTCCGCAAGGCGCATGATGATCGAGGTAAATTGCCGGAATTTGGACGGCACAAAATATATGGAAAGGGGAGTTGATATGAAACTCAAATTTGCTGCTATGGCTGGCGTTGCGATCTCTGCAATGATCGCGGCCCCGGCTTTTGCGCAAGACGCGCAAGGGGATGAAGGCGGTATTGCCGAAATCGTCGTGACCGCGCAGAAGCGCGCAGAAAATGTCCAAGATGTGCCGATCGCGATCTCAGCCTTTACGGCGAGCGCGCTGCAAGAGCGGTCCGTTGGGGACGTGTCCGCTTTGTCGGGCATCACGCCGAACGTCACGTTGGATGCGTCGACGCCCTTCTCCGGCTCGAGCGCCGTTCTGGGGGCCACGATCCGCGGCATCGGTTCCAGCGACTTCGCATTCAACATCGACCCGGCTGTCGGCGTTTATCTGGACGGCGTTTATCTCGGCCGTTCGATCGGTGCGAACCAAGATTTGCTCGACGTGGAGCGCATCGAAGTGCTGAAGGGCCCGCAGGGCACGCTCTTCGGGCGGAACACCATTGGCGGCGCGATCTCGATCGTTACCCACACCCCGGGCAAGGACTTTGACGCCAAGGGCGACGTGACCATCGGCCGCTATCAGCGCCTGCAGGTGCGTGGCTTGGTTGACGTGCCGCTTGCGGACGGTCTTGCCGCATCGGTTGCCTTTGGCATGCACCGCCGCGACGGTTATCAGAAGCGTGAAAAATATATCGATCCCGGCAATGCGCAGGGCTATGTGCGCCAGAATGACAGCTACACGCTGTTCCCGGCATCCGGCTATGAAACCCGCAATACACAGGGCGGTGACGACAACTGGAATCTGCGCACCAAGCTGCATTGGGACAATGGCGGTAAGACGCGTCTGACGCTGACGGGTGATTATACCAATATCAATCAGGACTCGACAGCGAACACGGTGTTGGCTGTGACGCCGATCCCTGGGCCTTTCGCGAACACGCCGGACCGGACCATTCCCGGTACCGCTCTGAACCCCGGACCGGCATCCACGCATAATGGTTGGCTCTTCGCGGGCCTCTACAATTTCTGCATCGGCGCGACAGCTGATCAGATTGCCGCCCGCAACGCGACCAACCTGTGCGGTCCGCGTTCGACGACCAGTGGCTATCTGACCCTTCCAGGTCTGGCCAGCCGCAATGTTGATGGGGATCCCACCAACGATCTGCTGCCCTATGACAGCCGTTGGGTGAACGCCAATAAGGATGTCAGCTATGCCGATGGCAACAACTTCTCCAAGTTGAAGCAATATGGCCTGGCTCTGAACCTTGAACATGACGTGTCGGATACGGTCACGCTGAAGTCGATTTCGGCCTATCGCAAGGTTGATTTCAAGGCAGGCGTTGACCTTGATAACTCGCCGCTGCCGATCCTGCAGACCAGCTTCATCGTGAAGCAGGAACAGCTCAGCCAGGAATTCCAGCTGCTCGGCAAGGCTATGGACGGCAATCTCAACTATGTCTTGGGTGTCTATGCCTTCCAGGAAAAGGGTGATCTGCGCGACTTCGTGACCTTCTCGGCTGGCCTGTTGCAGGTCGATGGCCCGGGCAAGGTCAACACCAAGGCCTATGCCGGCTTTGGTCAGGTCGATTATAAGATCAACGACAAGTTCGCCCTGACCTTTGGTGGCCGCTACACCAAGGAAAACAAGAGCTATGTTGGCGCGCAGTCGGACATTAACGGCTTCAACTACAAGCTGTTCAACTGCATGGCCCTTGGCCCCAACGGCTTGCCGTCGGAAGGCTGCCGTGCGGGTCTGGGCTTCCCGGTCGCGGGCGAGCCCTTCCGTTACTATCCGCTTGCACCCAAGAAGCAGAACTTCAGCAACGCGTCGTTCAAGGCGGGTGCGCAATATCACCCGACCGAAGACGTCATGGTCTATGGTTCCTTCTCGCAAGGGTATAAGACCGGTGGCTGGACAACGCGCTTGTCCAACCCGTTGCCGACGGCTCCGACCTTTGGTGAGGAAAAGGCCAACACCATTGAAGTGGGTGTGAAGTCGACCTTGCTTGACCGTCGCCTGCAACTGAATGCGGCGGCCTTCACCACCAAGTATAAGGGCATTCAGCTCAACTTCCAGGAAGGCGTTTCGCCGACCGTGAAGAACGCTGGTGAAGCCCGCATCAAGGGTGTGGAAATCGAAGCGGTGGCGGCCCCGACCGATGGCTTCACCATCACCTCGTCCATCGGCTATATCGATGCCTATTACACGAGCGTTGATGGTCCGGCGCAGGTTGCACCGAACCCCTTCCAGCTTGGCGTGAATGCCGGGTCCGCGCTGCCCAAGGCACCGCATTGGAAGGTCAACGTGTCGCCGCGTTATGAAGTGGCCGTTGGCTCGGGCAAGGTTGTCCTCTTGGCAGACTGGACCCACACCTCGGGCATGCGCAACGACACTGAAGGCACCGTTCTGCTGCTGCGTCCGACCACCGATATGGTCAACGCAAGCATCCAGTATAAGGCGCCGGAAGATCGTTGGAACCTGACGGTGGGTGGCACCAACATCACCAACGAACGCTATCTGGTCACGGGCCAGGCGCAGATCGCGGGTGGTCAGATCTACGGCACCTATAACCGCCCGTCCGAATGGTACGTGCGTCTCGGTTTCGACTTCTGAGGCCATTGAAGGGCGGGCCGAAAGGCCCGCCCTTTTTCTTTACCCTTCCCGGAGAATGAAATGCCTGAATCTGCCCATTCCGAATTCTGGAAAGACATTAAGCCCGTTGAAAAGGTATTCCGCGACGGCGGGCTGCCCGAGGTCTACCATTCGAAAATCGCAGAAGGCGATGAGCGATATTGGGTGCCGATCAGCGAGACGGTTTTTTCCAAGCCGGTCTGGATCAGTCCGTCCAAAAATATGTGGGCCGATGTGCTGATGTCCAAGTCCGCTGGGCTTGTGAACCGGCACTACCATCCGCACCCCATCTGGGCGTACACGATCAGCGGCAAATGGGCCTATCTGGAACACGAGTGGACGGCGACCGCAGGCGATTTCGTCTATGAAACGCCGGGCGAGAGCCACACCTTGGTTTGCTATGAACATGAAGATCCGATGAAGGTGTTCTTCGTCGTCTCTGGCCCGCTGATGTGGCTGGATGATGCGGGCAACACGATCGGCCATTATGACGTGTTCGATTATATGAAGGCCGCGCGCGAGCATTATGACAAGGTCGGCATCGGTGCCGATTATGTTGATACGCTGATCCGCTAACCGGCCCGTTCAAGGAAATTCAAATGAGCATGAAAGCTCCGCCCTCGGGCGCTTATAAAATCGTCGATGTGCCAGAACTTTATGGCAGCATCATCAAGGCGCGTGGGTCTGAAGGGACCTATGTGGGCAGCTCTGAGGCTGAAAGTCCATGGGTTCCCTTTGGGGACAATGCGGCGATCCGCCACGTGGCCTTCGACACCAAGGAAAACATCTACGCCAATATCCTCTGGATCAAGGGTCCGGGGGTGATTGGCACGCACAAGCATCGCGGCAAGGTCTGGGCGATCGGGCTGGAAGGCTCTTTCCGTTATCTGGAATATGATTGGGTCTGCCGCCCGGGTGACTTCATCACCGAAACGCCCGGCACCGCGCACACGCTGGTGACGGACGATCCCAATGGCATGAAGGCGCTGTTCCATATGCAGGGCGCCAATGAATTTTACGATGAAAATGGCAACCATGTCGAAACGCTCGACG
>JAHEGQ010000166.1 GCA_024645025.1 Sphingomonadaceae bacterium | reverse complement strand
AAGATCAGGGTGCGATAGGTGCCAAAGCGGCCAGCCAGCCAGCCAGTCAGCGGCACCGTGATCGCTTCGGCAACCGCGTAAGAGGTGATCGTCCAGGTGCCTTGGCTGGGGAGATGGCCAGACCGCCCGCAATATGCGGCACCGATACGTTGGTGACCGTCGTATCCAGAATGACGATGAAATTGGCCAACGCCAACCCAATGGCGGCCAGCGTCAACCGATAGCCAGTCAGGGGGGCTAGCGTTGGTTCTTTCATCAGTCACGCGTGTCGATGACGACATCCATGGAGAGGCCAACGCGCAGCGGATGAGCTTTTACTTCGGCGGGGTCCAACAGGATGCGCACGGGCAAACGCTGGACAACCTTGACCCAGTTGCCCGTCGCATTTTGCGCCGGGATCAGGGCAAAGGCGGCGCCTGTCCCGCCCGCAAAACCTTTGACGCGGCCATGGAAAACCACACTGCTGCCGTAGAAGTCAGACGTTAGCTCAACGGGCTGGCCCGGTTTGACGTGTTTGAGCTGACCTTCCTTGAAATTTGCGTCCACGAAAACCGCGTCCAACGGCACCAAGGTCATCAACGGCGTGCCGGCCTGAACGCGCTGACCAGTCTGGACCTGCCGGTTGGTCACCACCCCGGTGATCGGTGCGCGGATGCTGGTTCGAGCCAGATTGAGGCGGGCTTGCGCCAGCCGCGCCCGCGCGGCGGCCACATCGGGCGCGGTCGTGATCGTCAGGCCATCCGTCAGCGCGCGATTGGCCGCAAGGTCACCCGCCGCAGAGGCTTGCATGGCCTGACTGGCAACAACCCCAGCTCGCGCTTGATTGAGCGCGGCCTCCGCCTGGGCATAAGCCGTGCGCACCGAGGTCAATTCTTCTGCCGAAATCGCGCCAGAAGCCGCCAAGGATGCGCGCCGTTTCAGCGCCAGTCTGGCCCGTTCGAAATCGGCAATGGCTGCCGAAAGACGTGCCTTGGCTTGCGAGGAATCGGCATCCCGGGCGTCGAGCCGCGCGGAAAGCGAGCTGTTACCCGCGCTGATTTGACGGAACCGCTGTTCGGCCTGTTGCAGTTGGGCTTCGGCGGTCGCCACATCAACACGGGCGTCGGCATCATCCAACTCTACCAATATGTCACCCTTGTGGACCAACTGGGTGCCGCCGACCTTCACCGCCTTGACAGGGCCAGAGACCAAGGGCGTTACCAAGGCGATATCGGCGCCGACATAGGCGTTATCGGTGTGTACGCGGCCGAATTGGGTGAGGAAATACCAAGCCCCCCAAATCAAGGCCACGCCAGCCACCACCAGCGCGAACAGGCGAAGCAGCCTACGCCGTTTATCTTCCAGTTCGGGATCGGGCATTGCGTCGTCAGCCGGATCAAGGGGGGTATCGGTCATGGGGCGGAAACGTCCTGTGTTGAGGGGTTGTCCCGAAATCCGCCGCCCAAGGCGCGGATCAAGGCAATATCAAGGGAGAAGGCCCGCGCCCGCGCCTCTGCATTGGCGCGTTGAGCCGACAGGGCGGCATCGGCCGCGGCATTGGCCTGTAACACATTGCCGACGCCTTCTTGATAGCGTTGGAGCGCCATCGCGGCAGAGGCACTTGCAGCTTGTTCGGCGGTGGATAGGGCGTTGAGCCGATCCTCCATCGCTTTGCGGGCTGCGATGATGTCGGCGGTTTCGCGCAGGGCGGCCACTAGGGTTTGGTCATAACGGGCAATTGCTTCGTCATAGCCCGCATTTGCCGCCCGATACCGGCCCGCCAAACGTCCGCCGTCGAACAGCGGCAAGGTGATGGCAGGGCCGAAATTGGCCGTTTGCGACCCTTTGTCGAACAGGTTGGACAGACCAAGCGATTGCACGCCAGCCAGTGCCGTTAGATTGATATTGGGGTAAAAGTCGCGCCGGGCAACCTTCACGCGTGCGGCCGCAGCCTCGGTTCGCAGGCGCGCAGCAACAATATCTGGCCGACGGCCCAAGAGCCCAGCTGCCAAGCCGGACGGCAGGGGCAGGGGCGTGCGGCTTGCCAGCACTGGCCTTGGCAAATCCGCGCCGCGATCTGGCCCAGCGCCCAACAGCGCTGCAATGCGGTTGCGCGACAAAGCGACCGCTTCTTCAGCGCCCGCCAAATCAGCTATGGCAACCGCGTGGCGGGACCGGGCCAGTTCAAGGTCAGCCTGTGCGTCGATCCCGGCGGCGACCCGATCGCGGGTTAGGTCTTCAGTTTGGCGCCGCAGACGTCGGGCTTCGGCTGCGATGTCGCGGGTGATCAGGGCCTGACCATAATCCACCCACGCCGTGGCAAGGCTGGTTGTCAGGATCAGACGGGCTTGGGCGGCCTCCACACGCGCGGCTTCTGCGTCACCACGGGCGGCGCGAAGCGCAGCCAGATTGCGGCCCCAGAGATCCAGGTTGAACGCGATGCCCCCGGTCAGGCGGCCTGTTCCCAGCACGCCTTTGGGAACGAACTGGGCAGGAATGCCCATGTTATAGCTTTGCTTCGTTCCACCAGCCTGCCCGTCCACCGACAGGCTGGGCGCTTGGGCGGCGCCGGCCTGTTCAGCAAGCGCATCGGCGGCGGTTGCCCGGGCCACAGCGGCGCGCAGATCTGGCGCGGTGGCCAGTGCTTCTGCCATCAAGGCGTCCAGCGCCGGATCGCCCAGTGCTTGCCACCACAGGTCGTTCGGAAACTGGCCTTCATCAGTGCCTGAAAATGTCTGGTCTGCGGCGAGGGTGGTTGGGCTGCGTGGCGACTGCGGCCGGTCAACATGCGGCAGTGTGGCGCACGCAGTCAGACCCGCCATCAGCGACAGGGCAAGTGAAACAGGAGCAAGGCGGTAATCGTACGGCATGGTACGGCGTGCCCTTGGGCTCACCTTCGGTGCTTGTCAATCAAAATGATACGACTTAGTACGGCTAAGATGGACGAAAAACGGTCAGACCGGAAAGACCAGCGCCGCCAGCACATTGTGGCTGTGGCGCGATCAGCCTTTTTTGAAACGGGCTATGGCAGCACGACCATGTCGGCCATTGCGGCACGTCTGGGCGGATCAAAAACGACGCTCTGGACCTATTTTCGGAGCAAGGAAGAGCTGTTTAGCGCCGTTGTGGACGACCTTGTCGATCAATATGGGGCCGCATTGCGCATGCCCTTGCCCGACCACGGAGACTTGGCGCTTGTTCTGGGCGACCTTGGCCATAGCTTAATGGATACCCTGTTCCAGCCTGAAGTTGTGGCCCTGCATCGGCTGGTGTCTGGGGAGGCGGCCCGCTTTCCCGAATTGGGGCAATTATTGTTCGATGTTGGCCCGAGGCGCGGGCATGAACGGATTGGCAGCTGGTTGGCCGGACAGATGGCGCGCGGCCTGTTGCGATCGGCAGACCCGATCGTCGCGGCCCAGCATTTTGCCGCTTTGTGTCAGGCAGGTCGGTTTCAAGGACATCTTATCGGGGCGCTGCCAGCCCCCGACGCGGCCGAGCGTGCGTTGGAAGTGCAATTGGCCGTTGACGCCTTTTTACGGGCCTACGCGCCTTAGGCCGGTGCCTTGGCTGTGCATCCGTATGCACGATCCTTGTTTCTGCGGGGAAATGGCTTAGGGCCGGGCGCATCAAGCAGGAGGTGGAGAGCGCATGGCCTTTCTGGCGGAAAAGCTGGTTCTGTTCGGGGCAACCGGCGACTTGTCACAGCGTATGCTGCTGCCATCGTTATGCGCACTGGATGCTGATGGCCTTGTGCCGCCCAATCTGCAGATCATCGGGACGGCGCGATCTGAACATGATGATGCGGATTTCCGGCGTTTCGCCGCAGAGGCGCTGGGTCGTTATCTGCCGGAAGACCGCAAGGCCGCCATTCCCGGCTTTCTGGATCGGCTGACCTATCAAACGCTTGATGCCAATGACGTCGGCGCGTTTCCAGCCCTAGCTGCGAAGGTTGGCGCGGCGGACAAGGGCGTTGCGATTTTCCTTTCGACCGCGCCGTCCTTGTTTGAGCCCACCATTGCCGGACTGTCCGCCTCTGGCTTGGCCGGTCCCAACAGCCGCATCGGGTTGGAAAAGCCTTTGGGCACCAGTCTGGAAACAAGCGCGCATATCAATGATGCGGTTGCTGCTGCCTTCAGCGAAGATCGCATCTTCCGCATCGATCATTATCTGGGCAAGGAAACGGTTCAGAACCTTTTGGCGCTGCGATTTGCCAATGTGCTGTTCGAACCCCTTTGGAATTCCAGTCATATTGACCATGTCCAGATTACGGTTGCCGAAACCGTTGGTTTGGAGGGTCGGGTCGGTTTTTACGACGGCGCAGGCGCGCTGCGCGATATGGTGCAGAACCATATGCTGCAATTGCTGGCACTTGTGGCGATGGAGCCACCCGCCAGCTTTGATGCAACCGCCGTCCGCGACGAAAAGGTGAAGGTGCTGCGGTCGCTGCGGCATTTGGCGGCCGGGGAAAACGTGACCGGCCAATATGGCGCAGGCGCGATCAACGGGTCAGCCGTGCCGGGCTATGCCGAGGAATTGGGCCAAGCGAGCCAGACGGAAACCTTTGTCGCCATTAAGGCGCATATAGATAATTGGCGGTGGAAGGGCGTGCCCTTTTATCTGCGCACCGGCAAACGCCTGCCCGAGCGCAAGACGGAAATTGTTATCCAATTCAAACCGGTGCCGCATTCCATCTTTGCCCGGCAGGGGGCGACGACCGAGCCCAATCGATTGATCATTGGCATCCAGCCGCAGGAAAACATCCGCTTGTCGGTCATGGCAAAGCTGCCCGGGTTGGATCGTGGCGGCGTGCGCTTGCGCGAGGTGCCGCTGGATATTTCCATGCCCAATGCCTTTGCCGGGGTGCGCAAGCGCATCGCCTATGAACGGCTGTTGCTGGACCTGATTGAAGGGGACCAGACGCTGTTTGTCCGCCGCGACGAAGTGGAAGCGCAATGGCAATGGGTCGATGCCATTCGCGCCGGTTGGGCGGAAACGGGGCTGGAGCCCAAGGCTTATACGGCGGGCAGCTGGGGGCCGTCATCGGCCATCGCCCTTGTCGAACGTGATGGAGTGACCTGGCATGACTGATCTTCACCCCGTTATCGCGCAGGTGACCGACCGGATTGTGGCCAAAAGCCGCGCCAGTCGTCAGGCCTATTTGGATATGATCGCCCGGGAAGGGGAGTCTGGCGTTGGTCGACCGCGTCTGTCCTGTGGCAATCTGGCCCATGGCTTTGCGGCTGCCGAAGGGGATAAATCCGCGATTATGCAGGGGCGGTCCCCCAATATCGGGATTGTGACGGCCTATAATGATATGCTGTCGGCACATCAGCCTTATGGTCGCTATCCCGAAG
>JAHEGQ010000163.1 GCA_024645025.1 Sphingomonadaceae bacterium | reverse complement strand
TGAATATGACGTTCGCGGCTATGTCAGCGCCTATGATCTGGAAACAGGCAAACTCAAATGGCGTTTCCATACCGTCCCGCGCGACCCCCGGCTGGGACCGCAGGATCACCCCGATCTGGAAGCCGCAGCCAAAAGCTGGGACCCCAACAGCCGCTGGGATGTGGGCGGCGGCGGGACGCCTTGGGATGCGATCAACTATGATCCCGAAACGGGACTGGTCATCATCGGCACCGGCAATGGCGGTCCTTATCACGTGGCCAAACGCTCCCCCAAGGGTGGCGACAATTTGTATCTGTCCTCACTCGTTGCGCTGGATGCGAAGACCGGGCGGGTCAAATGGCATTATCAGGAAGTGCCCGGCGATAATTGGGACTTTACGGCCAGCCAGCCGATGATCCTGACACAGTTGAAGGTGGATGGCGTCGATCGACCGGTCATCCTGCACGCCCCCAAAAATGGTTTCCTTTACGTGATCGACCGGCGCGACGGGAAAGTCCTGCGGGCCAGCCCCTTGGTGCGGATGAATTGGGCCAAAGGCGTAGATCCAAAGACAGGACGCCCCAACCTGACCCCCGACGCGTCTGACTATCGCGACGCCCCCAAGATCGTTTTTCCAGCGACAACCGGCGCGCGTAACTGGCACCCCGGCGCCTATGATCCCAAATCTGGGCTCTATTTCGCGCCGGTGCAGGACATGGGCAACCTGATCTTCATGACACCGGGGGCCAAGCCCTATGCCAAAAAACGGCTGAACAATGACGCTGCGCTGATTTTCACGGCCGACCTGGAAGCCGCCCTTGGCACCTTGCCGCCGCCCATGGCCGCGGCTGTCAAGGCGCTGCCAGCCTTTAAATGGGTGCAGCAAAAGCCGTGGTCATCAGAATTGCGCGCCATTGATCCGTTGACGGGCAAGACCATCTGGGCCCAACCGCTGCAAGGTTGGCAAGACCGGGGCGGCGTTTTGTCCACCGCTGGGGGCCTTGTCTTTCAGGGCAACCTGGCCGGGCAATTCCGCGCCTTTGATGCAAAGACAGGCAAGCTTCTGGCCTCGATAGAGACCGGCACCAGCATGCTCGCCGCGCCGATGACCTATCGAGTCAAGGGCATCCAATATGTGGCCGTTATGGCCGCATGGGGCGGCGGCGGCTTTCCTTATGTGCCGCGCTATTCCGCTGCGTATCAACGCGGCAATCAGGGGCGTATCCTTGTTTTCAAGCTCGGGGGCGGCCCCGTCCCCCTTCCGGCCAAGCTGCCGCCGCTGGAAGCGGCCCCGCCGCCGCCGCCGCAGGTTCCCGGGGCCAATGCGGCCATGCTGGCGCGCGGCCAGTTCCTGTTCACGTCCAATTGCGTGCTCTGCCATTCAAACCAGCACCGGTCCATCACGCCCGACCTGCGGCGGATGCAGCCTGCAACGCATCAGGCGTTCAAACAAATCGTCCTTAAGGGCTTGTTGCTTCCCAATGGCATGCCGCGCTGGGACGATGTGCTGACACAAGCGGATGCAGATGCGCTCCACGCCTATCTGATTGACCTGCAAGCCAAGACCCGGGCCGAAGAACTGGCCAAGATGAAAAAGGGCGTCCCGCTTGATGCGCCCAGCCTTGCGATCCTTTCAAACTATTAAACCCGATAACATGGAGAGAGACATGACCGATATCGCGACCCTTGAAGCCCGACTGAGCAAGGTCGAGCATGAGCTGGCAATCCAGCAAGACATTCACCAGATCCGCCGTATCCAATACAGCTATGGCTATTTCATCGATAAATCCCAGTATAACGAGGTCGTCGATCTGTTTGCCGAAGATGGCGATGTCTGGTTTCTGGGTGGCATCTACAAGGGCAAGGCGGGCGTGCGTCGCCTCTATATTGAACGGTTCCAAACGATTTTCACCCAAGGGCATAATGGCCCTCGCTATGGCTGGCTGCTCGATCACCCGCAGCTTCAGATGGTCATCGACGTTGCCCCCGATCGCAAAACCGCACAGGTGCGCGGCCGATCAATGATGCAAGCCGGCCTACACGAAACCGCAGAAGGCCAGCAGCGCGCCTGGTGGGAAGGCGGCCTGTATGAAAATGAGTATGTGAACGATAATGGCGTTTGGAAGATCAAGGCCTTGCGCTACTTCCCCTTCTGGCACGGCAGCTTTGAAGATGGCTGGGCCAAGACGCCGATCGATTTCATCCCGATGGCCAGCACCTGCTTCCCGGAAGACCCGTTGGGCCCGGATGAACTCATTTCCCCGGCACCGCGCCTCTGGCCCGCCACCGATACCGTACCCTTCCATTACCCGCACCCCGTCACGGGCAAACCGATTATCGTCGACAACAGCCGCGCCCGTGAAGGCTTTAAGGATTAAGGCGTCGCGCTGGAAAGGCCCTTCTATGTATTCAACACTCGACACGCCGCATCTGGAATTCGCCTTTGAATGCCGTTTGATGTTCACCCGCGTTTTTGCGGTGCCCAATGTGCACAATGGCGGCTTCCGGTCGGCGGTGCTGGTCGACGACGGATATTTTGAAGGGCCAAATCTGCGCGGCCGCGCTGTCCCCAATTCCGGCGGGGATTATGCCCATTTCCGGGACGATGATACGGCCGTGTTTGACGCGCGCTATTTGCTCGAAGTCGATGACGGCACGATCATCTATATGCAGAACAAGGGCTATCTATGGGGCCGAACGCCGGATGCGATGGCCCGGCTGCGCGCTTGGGCGTTTGAAGGTGGACCACCCGTGGACCATGGTGATTATTATCTGCGCGCCCAACCGACCTTCGAAACACCCAAGGGCAAGCATGACTGGATGACCCGCCATGTCTTTGTGGGCGTGGGGGAACGCAAGCCCGATGGCAATTTGGTGCGTTATTACGCGCTGACCTGATCCGGCACGGCCGCCGCCTTCAACATTTCCGCATTCGCTTCAATCATCTGCCGAACGCTCCGCGCGGGACGACCGGTTAAGCGTTCAACGTCCTTGGTGCAGATATCCAAAAAGCCCTCACGAATGGCTTGACCAAAGGTCACCATATCGTCGCTGTTCCAAGGGATGCCGTTGATCGACTGGTCGTCGACGGGACGACGGGGAATGCCCATAGCGTCGAACATCGCATATTGGGCGTCATCCTCAAGCGGCACATAAGCCAGGGGCACCCCCGTCACCTCGGCCATAAGGGCCGCAACCTGCGCAAAATTCTGCCGATCTGGCCCGGTGATATTGTAAATTTGGCCATCATGCCCAGAGCCCGTCAAAACGGCGACGGCACAATCAACGCAGTCTTCCCGCCAGACCATCGCTTCATAGCCATCGCCCGCGTTACTGAACCATGCGCCCGCCTGCATCACAGCTGGACCCGCCATCACGATCATCGCATCGGCATAATGGGCATCGCGCAGCATCGTCCAAGCCATGCCAGAGGCGCGGATCAGCTTTTCAGTCTCGATATGGTCGTGGCGCACCTCAGCCGGATTTGCAGGGTCATCAATGCCGATAAAGCTGGTATAGAGAATATGCGCCACGGCCATGGACGCCGCTGCGTCAATTGCCGCCTTATGCTGGGCAACCCGCGCGCCCACCCGCGTGCCGGAGATCAGCAACAGCCTGTCCGCACCCGCAAATGCAGGCCCAAGGCTTTCCGGATGGTCATAGTCACCATAGCGCACAACACAGCCCTGCGCGGCACGATGCGCCAATTTTGCCGGGGTGCGGGTCATCAAGATCAAATCCTCGGCCCGCCCCTGCGCGATCAGCTTGTCGGTCGCCAATTGGCCATAATGGCCGGAAGCGCCTGTAATCGCAATTTTTGTCATGCCGCAGCGTGCGCAAGTTGGCTGCTGGCGACCCACCATCCATGCACCTGCGGCCGCAGGCGGTGCGGGATCGCAATCTTGGCGACCGGCCCTGCCCCCAGATTTCCGGCATCAAGGATCCAGCAGGCATGGGTAAAGTCTGCCTCGCCCGTCTGGGTGTCGACGATGGTGACCAGCCAGCCTTCATGCCCCGGCTGCGACGCTGGCACGTGTACCGGTTCGTTAAAGCTCATGCCCGGCGCCAAAGGCAGCGCCTGCATCGGTCCGCCTTTAAAGTCGAGCCGGATCAGCATGTTGAACATCGCCCCCACCGGGCCACCAAAAACCGGCGGGCCCTTCATCTCGGGGTTCATCGTCAACATCCAGCCATGGTCATAAGCCCGACCTTGCACGGCCGCTGGAATAACGGGGAAATCGCCCGGCGGCCCGATAATGGTTTCCAAAACTTCCGACGCGTCGCCCTTGGGATCAACCGTCCAGCGGGTCAGTGCCCCTTGCACTTCCCAAGGCTGCATATGGATGCCTGAGGCTTCACGGATAAAGGGGAAGGCATTCACATTGGACAGGCATTGGTCGAAATGGATCCGCCCATCGGCATCCTCAAACGCGCCCATCATATGATAACAGGAAACGCCTTTGGGGCCCTTGAACCAGCGCACCTCGGACACGTCACCATAGCGCGGCATGATACCCAGCCAGCTGTCCCGGTCCATTTCATGCACCCAATGATCGCCGCCCTGCTTCAGCCGGTCCAGATCGCTGGTCGTTGGATAAATCGGGAATAGCGCGTAATTTTCGGTGATCGCGAAATCGTGCATCATCGCGCAATAGGGCGCGTCAAACCATTGTTCCTTAACAAGGGTGCCATCCTTGTCCGCAATCATATAGGCAATCTTGGTGGATGCCGGCCCATCTGCTTCATAGCCAAAGAAGAACATCTCGCCAGTTTTGGCGTCAACCCGGACGTGCGCTGTCACCGTTTCAGACTTCAGCCTGCCGCCAAAATCATAAGAGCCCAAGGTTTCCAAGGTTTCTGGGTTGATGCGATACGGCCGCCCATCCTCCTTTGTCATCAACAGGCGGCCAGCATGCCAGACGGGCGTGGTGTTGGCGACGGTGCGGTCAACACCCTTCACGTCATCGTCATCGGTAAAGGGATTGCGATACCGGCCAAAGCGCGCCCGCCCAGCCTCTTTTTCAGCAAGATAGCGTGCGGTTTTGACATAGCGCATCGACGTGCTGGCCTTGCCCCCCTGCAAACGGACGGCAGAGATCATGCCATCGTGCGACAGCAAATTATCATCATCAAATTTTGGCGGAAACGCCGGATCGGGCACAGCGCGAAAGAAGACACCATCCACATCATCGGGAATATGGCCCTCGACAGCCAGATCGGCGCAGTCATATTCTTCGCCAATCGGCGTGTTCAGGCCAATAAAATGCACCGTTTGCGGATAGGCTTTCACGCGCACTCTCCCCTATATCGAGTCTAGCGCGACAGATTGCTAACAATTGTTATAAATGCAAGGGGTCAGGC
>JAHEGQ010000155.1 GCA_024645025.1 Sphingomonadaceae bacterium | reverse complement strand
TTGCGCACTTCGGCCATCTCGCCCCATTCCAGCAGGCCCGCCATGCGATTGGCGATGGTGACCGAATGGGCGCTGCCCTCGCCAATGGTCAGTGCGATATGGCTGTAGCGCGCCAAAAACTCCGCGCCAAAAACTCCACGCACATTTAACGCTTCGTCGATAGCAAGCCCCATTTCATCGAAAAGTTTAGCCCACTTTAACCGGCTTAAAACACCTCTTTCAAGGCCCTTGAAATCACTCTTTAGCGGTGCCTTCCGCCATGGCAGAATCGAGGCTCAAAATCGCATCCAATTGATGCGCCTGGCGGGTGCAGATCAGCCGCTCCTCGATCCCCATTTCGGCAAGACTTTTGGCGTCCGTCATTTGCCCTTCTTCGGGCTCCATTTTTGCTCCAACGGGGAGAGGAAATCTAGCTGCTGAACGGGCGTCCGCAGCTCCTCCGGGATGCGCCACTGTGGCGGGCAAATCGGCGCGGCTGGAGCCACGCGCAGCACCGGCTCCGGCAATCTGGTTGCGCAGCCGCTCAGCCCGAAAATCAAGATCATCGATGCCAGCATGATAGCTGGCCAGCGCTTGCTTTGCATTGTCGTCCTGCCTTTCCTTTTCGGCCTGCACCATGGCGCGGGCCTTATCTGTCGCGGCCTTTGCCGCCGCGCTATAATTTGCTTTGCTCTTTTGATGTGCTGCCTTTTCTGCCGCGACATCTTTGTTCAGCCCCGTGATGCGGCTATTCAGCCGGGGGATAATCACCCCCCAATTCATCGCCACGGCCAATGCAAGGCCGATCAAAAGCGGCCGCTCCCATCGCACAAGAACCCAATCGATCAGTGCCTTCATCAGGTCACTGCCGAAACCCAGAAGGCGAAGGGCAAGGCTGACGAGCCACCCCATCAATCGCGGCCCAGATCATTCGCGCGGGCTAGCCATCCACGGATGAAGCGCGCCTGCGATGGAGTGCGCGCGACGATAGCGCGATAGCGATCTGCGGCCGCCAACCGATAGGCTGAAATCAGCCCGGTCATGCCGCAGGCCGGATAGGCCAAAACAGCGGTATAGGCCGCCAGGGTCGCCGCGCCGATTTGCCCATCTTCCTTCAAAAAGGGCGCGCGGCTGGCCATATTCATCGGCGTGAGGCAGCGGTTTATTGCCTGCTGGACCAGCCTCTTGGCGGCAGCTCGCCCGCCATTCACCGCCTGGTCAAATATCGCTTCGCCCAGCGGGCGAGCAAAGGCATCACAATCGCATTTCAGCCAGAAATCACGGTGATAAAGATAGGCCGCATCGCCAAGGCTCAGCTTGCGAATATCCGCGCTGTCAATATCGCCATCCATGTCGAGGTCGAAATCGGCCTTGCCGTCGCCGTCATCATCAAATTCCCCGGCAGCCACCAGATAGCGCAAAGAAATGCCATATTTTGTTGCGCCGCCCCGGTCTTTGGGGTCATTAACATAGCCGCCCTCAACCTTTAACAGCTTGCGCAGCGCTGCGGCAAAGCGCGGGCTATAGCCCTCCACAATAATCTCTGTTGTCGCCATTATGGCTCCCTCCCATCATAGGCCGCTTCAACGACATTGTCGCCTTCTGCGGTGGCCTCGGCGTCTTTCCAACGCGCATGCCAGCGGCCCACCGGTCCACCGATGGAAAAGCTCCAATCGGTAATGATCTGCCGCCCGATCATGGCAAGGGCGATCAGGCCCAGAAAATTGATGCGCTGCCCTGCTGTCGGCAACGGCCATGGCCATAGCCACAGCGCGGCCGTGATGGCGATAATCACGATTTGGGCCAGCAATGATCCGGCCCATAGCCGCGCAATCATCCAATGGCGCTTGGCCTCGGCTGGCGTTTTTGGCGCGATCAGCCATTTCATTTCAGCGTCGGTCATGATGTCGGTCATGGTATGGGGGATAGGCGCGGGCACAGCCTTCCGGGTCGTCCGCCACAAAACATCAAGCCCAAAGATCACAGCCATTCTTCGGCGGAAAGCGCCCAAACCGTGCTGGCGGGATCTTGTCGCTCATAAGCCTCAAGATTGGTGAATTTGCAATAGTGTAATTGCGAAGCGCGCAGCGGCGCTGCATACACATCTTCCACCACCACCAGCGGGCGGCGCGCACCCCGGTCAATCACAAAATCCCAAAGCTGCTCGCGCTCACTATCGGAAAGATCAATGAACTTCCATTTGAAAGCCGCCTTCATCGCCGCTTCATCAATGCCAAATCCGCCATCAATCAGCTGTGTCACCCCAGATAGGTCAATGGGTTGCCGCCCCGCCCCCCAGGCATAGGCATGCTCAAAGCGCAAGCCCGCGCAGAAGGCCCCTATTTCAAACGGCGCTGCAGCCGCCGGTCGGGTGATATTAAGCCGCAGATAACGCGTGCTGACTGGCGCGGCGAGCAAGGATATGCAAGAAAATCGGCCCTTTGCGCCCGGCATAATAATCGGAGCAGCCGCAGCGCGTAAAACAAGACCAGCACCGGCCAAATCTGTGCAGCTGTAAATGGTCCATGTATCCCCACCAACGGCATTGGTGGAACCCAAATAAAAGCTGTCAAACAGCAGCGTGGCACCAAAATCAAAAGTGAGGTTGAAGCTTATCTGCGCAGAATTAACCCAAACCTCTCTGGGGCTATCCGCCGCCAGAGCGGGCAGCAAGGCTGCATTATTACCGGCCATAGCGATGATCTGCTCGCCTTTAAACATTGCGATCCCGCCCATCACAGCCTCCTTAAAATCGTCAGTCGGGTGATAGAGCCAAACTCTTCCGCCTGCCGCACAAATGCATTCTTCCCGCCCGCCACACCGGGAAGCCCGGTCAACGTTATACATTTTCCGAACAAATCCGCGCGCTTGCCCGTTATCTCCACCAGCTCTTCGACCAGCGGTTGCTCAAAAAAAGCCGCCACCCGCGCCGCCACTGCCAGCGCATCTGCCGATTGGTCCAGGCAGCAATTCAGCGCCACCCGCCGCGTCGATAGCGCGGTAGCCAAGGGCCAGACCACCTGCCGCCCAGGCGATTTCAGCCAAGCGGCGCTATCGGCGGAAACAGCCATCATTGTGCGCTTTCTAGTCTGTCTAGCCGCAGCTCGATTGCCTCCTGCCGCCGCGCCATACAGGCGATTAACAAAGTCAAAAGCTGGTCGATACGCAGCCCATAGCGATCGCCAGCGGGAGAGATTTCCACCGGCATCTTGCCCGGCTTGCCGCCATCGCCATCGCTATATTCGGCTGGCCATGCATCATAGCAAGCCAGCGCATAGGCGCGCCATGAGCCTTCGCCCAAATGCTTGTCGAGAATCGCGAAAACCCGCTGCGCCCGCGCGCCAAAATGCAGCCGCGCCTCTGCGCCTTTTTGCTGGACGGATTCTATCCATTGGTACCAACCAAGCTCGCCGATGATTTCCAGCCCAGCGGCATATTCTCTCTCGGATATCCCGCCTGCCCATTCCTTTTCGCGCTCATCCGATGTATTGATCGCGCCGGTCGCGGCATAAATGGTGGAAAATCGCTTGGCAGCGACGCCCAATGTTTTGGCGTTATCCGCACTGGGTAAAAACTGCCCATAGCCATTTTCACTTAAAATCTGCTGCCACGCCCCCCAAACGCCGCTAAATCTGATCCTGAAAAAACAGGGTAAATTTGATTGATAAGGGATTGCGAACTGGCTCAAATTACCACTCCCATCCCAGCTCGAATATTCAAAGGAAAAGGGGTGAAAATAGCCGGTTATCGGCGGTGAATTTGCGGCTGTTTGGCTAAGTAGCCGCGCCCCAGAGCCGGAAATAGCATTGCTTGGGTCATTCCAATCATTAACCCCTGTATAGGCGCTGATAGCTCCAAAGCCGCCCACAATCGGCCCCGCCGCAACAAAAGCCCCGCCCGCGCTCTGCCGCGCCACGATATAGCCAGCGCTCACATTCACACCCGCTCCATTGGCTTGGGCTACAATCAATTGGTCGCTGGCCAATAGATAGGCCCGGTCGGCATAGGCCAGAAAATCTTGTTCGCTCGCCATGGTCAAACTCCTTAATAAAATAACAGGCCAGAACTGGCCCCGCCAATAGTCCAGAATGTTAAATCGCGGCCCGATCGGCTGCCGCTATTTTTGCCAATGTCACTGGCGCACCTTCCTCGGTCACTTCGCGCACAAGGCCGATCAGGAACCCGGCCAGCGCGCCGCCCAACCATCCCAGAAGTGCGGGTATCGCCAAAATGACGACGGCGACGGCAAAATGCGCCGATTGATCGCGTAGTTCTTTATTCACCGCTTATACTCCTTAATAATCATCGTCGCCCCAGCCATCAGATATTGCGCCTGACTGGCCCAAATGCCTGTTCGGAAAATGCCCAATCCAAATCGTAAATCGAGCGAGGTCACTGCGCTGGGCAAATAAAAGCTCCGGCTTAAGTCCCGCGCTTCATCATATGTTCCATCAGACGTGGCGATATAAAACCAATCCGATAATTGCGACCCCGCATCGCTTGGCCAATATCCAGCCTTGGCGGCGTTGGCCAAAACCCAGCCGCCCCATGTCCCGCCAGTCCTCACAGCATAATAAACCATAATCTGGCCTGAAAGATCATTGTCGCCCGCAACCGTGCCATTGATCGTAATTTCGACGGCAGAGTCGGTTAGCGACCGCATATGCTCGACGGTCAACAAAGGAGCGGCGCCAGCGGCGTAGGTCGGCAAAGACGTGCTTGCGCTTGTCTGGCCAAAAGAAGCAGAAAATGTCGCTGCTGCTGCTATGCTGCTGGTTGAAACCTGCCCAGCGGCCACGCCGCCGCCCACTGCAATAGTTGATCCTACAGCCGTGGCCGGAATACCGCCTACGTCAGTGCCAGCCGGTGCGCCCACCGTCGCGCCATCGGCTGGTTTTCCAGAACCAGCCACCGCAGACCAATCGGCTTTAGTCGCGGCAACGGCGGCAACCTTATTCAACAGCGCTTGTTTTGCCGCATAGACATCGTTGAATTTCTGGCGAAACGTCGCACCGACGATCGTCGTATTGCCGGTGAGGTTGGACCAAAGCACGGGCGCTGTCAGCGTGGCCAGATAGCTGGTCAGTGCCGTTACTGCATTCATATAGGCCGTTTTTTCCGTCGTGATGCCCAGCGCCGTCGCGCTCGCCTCAATGCCCGCTTGCTCCGCCAAGATCGCATCGCGCTCTTGGATGATGCGCGGCTTTTCATCCGGGGTCAGCAGACTGTCGGAGGCGATATTGGCCAGCGCCGTATTGGCGGTGGCCGCATTGGTTGTGGCGGTATTCGCGGTTGTTTGAGCCGTGGTGATCAGGCTCTTTGCCGCCGCTGCGATTGCGTTCAACAACACTTGCCGTGCTGCATAAACATCCGCAAATTTGGTGCGGAATGTCGC
>JAHEGQ010000145.1:3315-5410 GCA_024645025.1 Sphingomonadaceae bacterium | reverse complement strand
ATACGACAAGTATTTCTCGGCCGAGCCCGGCCAAGGCGACTGATTTCTCCAGCGCCCTACCCAGCGATGAGCAACGCGATGCGGCAACGTCGGGATATGCCATCCCCCGGCGTTTGCCGCGTTTGCGCCGCATTTGCTTGGCAAGACACGCTGACCCGATAAGGAAAAGCCATGACTGACCGCACAACTCTCTCCGCCCAGATCGCTGCCTTGATTGAGCCCTTTAACAAAAAGGGCGTGGCGCTGAGCGATGCCACCACTTTCCAGCACGATCTGGAATGGGACAGCCTGACAGTGATGGATTTCGTCGCGGCTGTGGAAGATGAGTTCGATATCATCATCACGATGAACATGCAGGCCGAAATTGAAAATGTCGGCCAGTTGATCGACGCGGTGATCAAGCTGCGCGGCTGAGGAAATCCTATCATGACCGATTTGTTTTCCAAATTTGACCCCCTGATCCAACAGCGCGAAGGCCTGTTGGCCACGGGCGTGCGCGATCCGTTTTCGCTGGTGATGGAAGAGGTGAAGTCGCCAACCGTTGCGATGTGCAATGGCCGCGAAACCATCTTGCTTGGCACCTATAATTATATGGGCATGACGTTTGATCCGGATGTCATTGCCTCGGGCAAGGATGCGCTCGATCGCTTTGGCGCAGGCACCACGGGCAGCCGCGTGCTCAACGGCACCTATCAGGGCCACAAGCTGGTCGAAGAGGCGCTCAAAGAGTTTTACGCCATGGATCATGCCATGGTGTTTTCAACTGGCTATCAGGCCAATCTTGGCATTATTTCGACGATTGCCGGCAAGGGCGATTACATCATCCTCGACATCGACAGCCACGCCTCGATTTGGGACGGCTGCAAGATGGGCGATGCCGAAGTCGTGCCGTTCAAGCATAATGATGTTGATGCGCTTGAAAAGCGGTTGAAGCGTCTGCCAGAAGACGCGGGCAAGCTCGTTATCCTCGAAGGCGTTTATTCGATGATGGGCGACATCGCGCCGCTGAAGGACATGATCGCCGTTTCCAAGGCGCATGGCGCAATGGTGTTGGTGGATGAAGCGCATTCGATGGGCTTTATCGGCCCCAATGGCCGCGGCGTCGCCGAAGATCAGGGCGTGCTGGCCGATGTCGACTTTGTGATCGGCACCTTCTCCAAAAGTGTCGGGACTGTTGGCGGCTTTTGCGTGTCCAACCATCCGAAGTTTGAAATCATGCGGTTGGTTTGCCGCCCCTATGTTTTCACGGCATCACTGCCGCCCTCAGTCGTGGCGACGGCCGCAACCTCGATCCGCAAATTGATGCACGCGGGCAACAAGCGCGCGCATTTGTGGGAGAATTCGCGCCGCCTGCACAAGGGGCTGCAGGAACTTGGCTTCCAGCTGGGCACCGAAACGCCGCAAAGCGCGATTATCGCCGTCATCATGCCGGACCTCGAACGCGGGGCCGCGATGTGGGAAGCGCTGCTGAACAACGGATTGTACGTCAACCTAGCCCGCCCGCCAGCAACGCCCGCGGGTATGACGCTGCTGCGCTGCTCGCTATGCGCTGAACACACGGCAGAGCAGGTCGACGATATTCTGACGCGCTTTGAGGCAGCCGGCCGGACTACCGGCATCCTTGCCGGATGATCCTTGTCGTCGATGACGATGCCCGGATCCGCGACGCAGCGGCGGGCATCTTATCGGCGCAGGGACATATCGTCATCACCGCGGCCGATGGTGCCGAAGCGCTTGAGATTTGTGAAAAGCGCGCGGAAATCAATCTTGTTGTTAGCGATGTTGTGATGCCCCGCCTCACCGGGCCGAACTTTGTAGCGCTGGCAAAGCAGCGCCGCCCCGATTTGCGGGTAATCTATATCAGCGGCAGCCTTGGCGACACGCCCCGCGCGGCGCTTGGCGACCACCCTTTGCTCGCCAAGCCCTTTACGGGAAGTGCCCTTGTTTCCGCCGTGGCCAAGGCCTTGGGCTAATTTGCCCTCCCCCTCAGGAACGGCGCAAGAGCCGCCCGAAGAACGACCGGTCCGCCAAGACTTCCTGCGCGCAATTATGCCCCGGCGCGCCGGTGACGCCACCACCCGGATGGGCCCCGGCC
>JAHEGQ010000145.1:0-3300 GCA_024645025.1 Sphingomonadaceae bacterium | reverse complement strand
GCGACATATTGCCATGCATGATGTCGCCGCCGGCTAAACCAAATTTGCGTTCCAGCCCCTTGGGGGATAGGATTTGCGTGCCCAAAATGGAGGCCCGGAAGCCCGGCGCGCAGGCCTCCACCGTGTCGATAATGGTGTCGGCGGCTTTGCCTTCTTCCTTGTCCCAATCACGGCCATCGGGCAGTTCGGGCGCAAATTGCTGGCAAAAGAGCGAGGCGACGTGCTGGCCCTTGGGCGCAAGGCTATCATCCACGGTGGACGGGATCAGCATTTCCACGATCGGCCGCTTTGACCAGCCATGCGCCTTGGCATCGGTAAAGGCCTGATCCATGTAATCAAGCGTCGGGGCAATGATGATGCCGGACTGGTGATGCTCTCCCGGTTCGGGCAGGCAGGTGAAGCGCGGCAGTTCCGACAGCGCGACATTCATTCGAAAAGTCCCAGAACCGACCTTGAAGCCCTTGATCCGGCGGCGGAATTCCGGGCTCAGATCGCCTTCGTCGAACATCTTTTCATACAAGAACTTGGGCCCGACATTGGAAATGACGCGATCAGCGATCACCTCTTCCCCACTTTCAAGGCGGACGCCGGCCACCTTGCCGCCATCCACAAGCACGCGCGACACCGGCGCTTCCAAGCTGATCTCTACGCCCAGTGCCGTGACCACGCGCGCCATGGCCTGCGTAATCGCGCCCATGCCACCAACGCTGTGGCCCCATGCGCCCTTTTTGCCATTCACCTCGCCAAAGACGTGGTGCAGCAACACATAGGCCGACCCCGGCGTGTCGGGCGATGCGAAGTTACCAACCACCGCATCAAAGCCAAAGGCGGCCTTGACGGCTTCGCTTTCAAACCATGTATCAAGCAGCGTACGGGCGGACTTGGTGAACAGGTCCAGCACATCGCGCTGGCGGGCCAGCGGCAGAGCCGCCAGACGACGCCCCTGCATCGCCCCGTCGATCAGGGTCTTGATCCCGCCGCCCAAATTGGGGGGCGTGCGCATCGCCAGATCGCGCAGCACATCCGCGACCGCATCAAGCGTATCGTAATAATCCGGCAGAACCTGCGCATCATGTTCGGAAAAGCGGCGGAATTCGGCCTGTGTGCGTTCCAGCCCGCCGCCCAGTTTCAGATAGCCGCCATCCTCTTGCGGCAGGAAGTTGGAAATGGGCCGTTCGATGACGCGATAGCCTTCATCTTCCAGCTTCATGTCGCGGATCACCTGCGGCTGCAGCAGGCTGACCGTGTAGCTGGCAACCGAGTTGCGGAAGCCGGGATGAAATTCTTCCGTGACCGCAGCACCGCCGACGGTGTCGCGCCGTTCAACGATGCGCACCTTCAGGCCCGCGCGAGCCAGATAGAAGGCACAAACAAGGCCATTATGGCCCGCGCCGATGATCACGGCATCATAGCGTTTGGTCATGGTCAGTCTTTCCGTTGAATCTGCGCGCGTTTAATCAGCGGGCCGGGGCGTAGCTGTCGGGGGGTTCATTGCCACAGGCTTCCGGGATCAAGCCGCGAAGCTTTTGCGCAAAGGCGCGCAAGCATACTTCGCTTTCACCCAAGGGTCCGGGCTGATAGCTTTTGCTTTCCATACCCAGTTGCACCCGGTTGATCAGCGTCGTGTCTTCCGCGTTTACCTGTCGGTTGATCCGCCAATTGAGATAGCGGGCCGCCTTCATTTCGCGTCGATCATCGGGCAGGCAATAGGCAATTTCCCGGATCAGCGTTGTCGTTGCCGTCAGCGGGATGAACTGCATGAAGTCAACCTGATCAGGGTAAATGTCGAAAGCGACATTGGGCCACAGCTTGAAATAGAGCCAGTGGCGCTGCCGATCTTCGGGCAGGTGATCCACAGGCGGCAGGAAATGCTGATAGGCGCGTTCGGACGGATTTTTGGAAGGGCGATCCACCATATCGCCCCACATCCGGTCAACATGCGCAGCGGCTTCGATGCCATAGGACTTGCCGAACAACCGCGTCAGGCCCGGATGCGCGATCGGAATATGGAGGCCGTCTGAATAATTGTCGGCCACATTCTTCCAATTGACGGCGCGCGGACGCAGCGTGACGCGGCCAAAGGCCTTCATCTCTTCAAAGCGATAGGGCGCAACCATGTGATCATAAGGCGCCATCATCTCAGCGACCGACGGGCCAGAACTTTCCAGCCGAACGAAGATAAAGCCGCGCCAGACTTCGCAATCAACGGGGATGAGCCCCAGCTTCGACATATCGAGCGCCGTGTAATCCGCCTTACCCGGTACGCCGGTCAGCCGCCCGTCCTTTTCATAGGCCCAACCATGATAGGGGCAGACCAGCTTTTTGGCGCAGCCATAAGACCCGTCGACGATGCGCGAGGCACGGTGACGGCAGACATTGTGAAAGGCACGCACTTGGCCATCATCGCCGCGAATGACGATGACGCTTTCGCCTAGATAGTCGAGGCCATGCCAATCACCCGCCGCCGGGATATCGTTCAGATGGCAAACAACCTGCCAACTGGGGCGGATGACGCGGTCCATCTCCACCTTGAAAAAGTCAGGATCATGATAGACCCAGCCCGGCAGGCTGAGCCCTTCCAGCGCGTCATTTTCGTTCGAAATATTGAATGCCGTTGCCATTGCACACCTCTGTTATACAAGTGTATAACAAGCCTATGGCCGCCCCGCAAGCACGCCCCAATGCAAAAGAACCCCGCGCCGCCTTTACCCGCGCGCCGGCCGATGAGCGGCGGCTAGACCTGATTGCGGCGTGCGCCCGGATTTTGGCGAAACGGGGCGCACATGGCAGCTCTGTTCGGGAAATCTGTGCAGAAGCAGGCGTTTCCCCGGGGCTTTTGCGGCACTATTTTGCCGGGATTGATGATCTGGTCGCTGCGACCTATCGCCACACCGGGCATCAGGTTCAGGCCGCGTTGGAGGCCGCGGTGGCCGCTGCACCCCACACGCCCAAGGCCCGGCTGCTGGCCTATCTAACCGCCAGCTTTGCCCCACCCATTGCCGATGCCGACCTTTTGGCGACATGGCTTTCCTTTTGGAGCCTGACCCGCACCGACCCCATGATCGCGCGGTTACATGGTGAAATTTATGCCGAAAACCGGGCGGCTCTGGAAGCGCTGCTGGCCGCTTATGCACCAGGCCGCGACCTTCGGCTGACGGCGATTGCCCTAACCGCGTTGGTGGATGGCCTGTGGCTGGAACTGAGCCTGGGCGACGCCCCCTTTTCACCCGACGACGCGACCGCACTTGCCGAACAATGGCTGGAAGCACTGGTCAGTTAAGACCGCGAAGGGCCCCAAGA
>JAHEGQ010000142.1 GCA_024645025.1 Sphingomonadaceae bacterium | reverse complement strand
CCGTCTTTAGCTATACAGTGAAAGAGCCGGTCGGCGTTTGCGCGCAGATCGTGCCGTGGAACTTCCCGCTGTTGATGGCGACGCTGAAGATTGCGCCGGCCTTGGCCGCAGGCTGCACGCTGGTGCTCAAGCCGGCGGAGCAAACCTCGCTGACGGCGTTGCGCCTTGCCGATTTGATCGTCGAGGCCGGTTTCCCGGCGGGCGTCGTCAACATCATCACCGGCAATGGCCACACGGCGGGCGACCGCATGGTTAAGCACCCTGATGTCGATAAGGTTGCCTTCACCGGGTCCACCGAAATCGGCAAGCTCATCAATCGGAACGCGACGGAATCGCTGAAGCGCGTGACGCTGGAACTGGGCGGCAAGTCCCCCGTGGTCGTCATGCCGGACGTTGATGTCGCCGCCACGGCGCCGGGCGTCGCGGGCGCGATCTTCTTCAACTCTGGTCAGGTCTGCGTTGCCGGTTCGCGCCTGTTCGCGCACAAGTCAGTGTTCGATCAGGTGCTGGAAGGCATGGCGCAAACCGCACCCTTCTGGGCGCCGCGTGCCTCGTTGGATCCCGAAGCCCATATGGGGCCGCTGGTGTCTAAGGAGCAGCATGACCGCGTGATGGGCTATATCGAAGCGGGCAAGCGCGACGGGGCCAGCGTTGTGATGGGCGGCGACGCGCCGGCCAGCAATGGGGGCTATTATGTCAACCCGACTATCTTGGCGGATGTAAATCCCCAGATGAGCGTTGTTCGCGAAGAAATTTTTGGCCCGGTGGTCGTTGCACAGCGTTTTGACGATCTGGATGAAGTCGCCAAGGCCGCCAATGACACCTGTTATGGCCTTGGCGCGGGCGTTTGGACCAAGGATGTGGTCGCGATGCACAAGCTGGCGGCCAAGATTAAATCCGGCACTGTTTGGGGCAATTGCCACGCGATCATCGATACCGCGTTGCCGTTCGGCGGATACAAGGAGTCTGGTCTTGGTCGTGAGCAGGGTCGCAATGGGATCGAGGCTTATCTCGAAACCAAGACGGTTATCATCCAGCTCTAGGCTGAACGCGACGGCAAGGCCCACCGACCCGAAAATGGGGAAGGTGGGCCCCGCTATTTAAGGATTTGCAATGCCCATCGATCTCTCCAAAATCAAAGCCATCGACGTTCATGTTCATGCCGAAGTGTCGTGCCACGATCCGGAAGATCCGGTGATGGGCAAGTTCTTCGATGCCGCCAGCGCCTATTTCAAAGCTCCGCGCGAACGCCCCAAAATGCCAGAAATCGTTGAGATTTATCGGGAGCAGCAAATCGCTTTTTGCCTGTTTACGGTGGATTGCGAAAGCGGGGTTGGGGCCAAGCGGATCAGCAATTATGAGATTGCTGAATTTGCCGCCAAGCATGACGATATCTGCATCCCATTTGCGTCGATCGATCCGCACAAGGGCAAGATGGGTGCGCGCGAAGCCTGCGACCTGATTGAAAATCATGGGGTGAAGGGCTTCAAATTCCATCATATCATGCAGAACCTCGATCCCGCTGCACAAGTCGGTTACCCGATCTACGAGGTGATCAATGAATATAAGCTGCCCGCGATCTTCCACACGGGCCACTCCGGCATGGGTACCGGAATGCGCGGCGGCGGCGGTGTTCGCCTGAAATATGGCCAGCCTATGCTGGTGGATGACGTGGCCGTCGATTTTCCTGATATGAAGATCATCCTGGCGCATCCAAGCTGGCCTTGGGTGGATGAAAGCCTGTCGATGGCGTTGCATAAGGACAATGTCTTTATCGACCTCTCGGGTTGGTCGCCCAAATATTTCCAGCCCCAGATTATTCAATATGCGAATACGCAACTTCGCAAGAAGATGCTGTTTGGGTCGGATTTCCCGCTGATCCATCCGCAAAAATGGATCGACGCCGCGGTACAGGTTGGCTTCAAGGAAGAGGTTCTGCCCGGCATTATGAAGGACAACGCCGCGAAGCTTCTTGGTCTTTCATGAGCGAATTTCGCGGTCGCCACATCCTGATCACCGGGGCCTCGACCGGGATCGGCCGTGCGACCGCGACCGTGCTGGCACGCCGCGGAGCGCGTGTCTCGCTTATTGCACGCAGTGAAGAGACGCTCAGCGCCGCTGTGGAAGAGATCCGCGGTCAAGGGGGTACAGCTGCTTTTGGTGTGGCGGATGTCGCGGACAAGGCCAGCCTGTTGTCAGTCATCGATGCAGCAGAAGGTGCCTTTGGTCCAATTGAAGGCCTGTTTGCCAATGCTGGCACGGGCGGCCGTTTTGCATCGATCTTGGATGCCGACGACGTGGTTTTTGACAGCGTACTTCGGACCAATCTGACAAGCGTGTTTTGGGCGATGCGGCGCGTCTTGCCGGGTATGGTGGCGCGGCGACGTGGCACAGTCCTTGTGACAGGCAGCCTTGCGAGCGAGCGGGGCATGGCCGGGAACCCTGCCTATGTGGCGTCCAAACACGGCCTTTTGGGGCTGGCACGGGCCGCCGCATTGGATGTTGCCATCCATCAGGTGCGCGTGAATGCCTTATTGCCAGGGCTGATTGAAACGCCGTTGCTGCATAATCTGGGCGGAGACGACATCCCCGCCATGTTGGCTGCCTTGGGCCGCCATGTCCCACAGGGCCGGGTTGGGAAGGCCGAGGAAACCGCCGAAGTTGCGGCCTTCCTGCTATCGGACGCGGCCGCGCACGTCACGGGGCAGGCATGGGCTGTTGATGGCGGTATTTTGGGCACATTGTCGCTGGGTTAATCGGCGCGGCGCCTGAGCAAGGAGGATGGCGATGACACTCAAATATTATCATGCAGAGCCGCTGGCGAATTCTCTCAAGTCAATGATCCCGTTGAAGGAAAAGGGGCTTGATTATGAGAGCATCTATGTTGACCTTCATAAGTTTGAGCAACACCAGCCTTGGTTCACGGCGATCAACCCGGAAGGGCAGGTGCCCGTTCTGGATCATGACGGCACAATCATTACGCATACCACGGTTATCAACGAATATCTGGAAGATGTGTTTCCCGATGAGCCGTTGCGCCCGCGTGACCCCGTTGGCGCCGCGCGGATGCGCTATTGGAACAAGTTTATTGATGAGCATGTGATGAACTTCGTTTCCATGCATGGCTGGCACCGGATGGTGGGCGTGATCGCCCGCAGCATCGATGGCGGCGATTTCGAGCAGCTTTTGGCGAACATCCCCTTGCCGGATCAGCGCAAGAAATGGGCTACGGCGCGATCCGGCTTTTCGGAAGGTGACCTTGCCAACGCAACCGCCAAGATCGACTATGCGGTGGATAAGGTGGAACAACAATTGGCGCAGACGCCTTGGCTTGCAGGTGCGGAATACACATTGGCGGACATCAATTTCTATAGCCACTGCGGCATGATGGTGGAGCGGATGTTCCCGGAAATGGACATTGCAAAGCGTGCGCCGCGACTGGTTGAGTGGCGGGACAGGGTAACGGCCCGTCCAGCCGTTGCTGCCGCGTTGAAAAGTGAGGATCGCACCGCGCCGGGCCTGCGGACCTGGTCAGGCCATGTGCGGTAACCAAAAGCGCTAAGGCCCCTGGGACGCTGTTGAGATAAGAAAAAAATGGCCGCGCCTTTCTGTAAGGCGCGGCCTTTTTTGCTTTGGGATTGGGTGATCCTAGTCCTTGAAGACAACCGTTTTACTGCCATTCATGACCACGCGGTCTTGCAAGTGCCAATGCACCGCTTGGGCCAGGACGCGGCGTTCGATATCGCGCCCTTTTCGGACCAGATCATCCGGTGTGTCGGCGTGGCTAATCGCTTCCACATCCTGATGGATGATGGGCCCTTCGTCCAAGTCTTCGGTCACATAATGCGCTGTTGCCCCGATCATTTTCACGCCACGGGCATAGGCTTGATGATAGGGCTTGGCGCCTTTGAAGCCCGGCAAGAAGCTGTGATGAATGTTGATGCAGCGGCCTGATAAAAAGGCCGACAGATCATCGGATAGGATCTGCATATATCGCGCCAGAACAACCAACTCTGCGCCAGTTGCGGTCACGATTTCTTTAATCTGCGCTTCTTGCTGTGGCTTGGTTTCCTTGGTGATCGGCAGATAATGGAACGGGATATCGCCAATGAGCGAGATTTTCAGCGCCTCGCGCGGGTGGTTGCAGATGATCCCAACGACATCCATCGGCAGCTCGCCAATCCGATGGCGATACAGCAAGTCGCCCAGGCAGTGGTCAAATTTGGAGACCATCAGCAAGACCTTGCTCTTTTCGTCCTCGCCGCGGATGCGCCAGTCCATTTTATTTTCGGTGGCATAGGGCAAAAATGCGGCATGCAGTTGTTCCGCAGAGGCGCCCGGCGCGACCTCGAACACCACGCGCATGAAGAAATGTCCGCTTTCCCGGTCATTGAACTGTTGAGATTCCATGATGTTGCCGCCGTTATCGGCAAGCAGACGGGCAACGCCGGCGACCAGCCCCGGGCGATCGGGGCAAGACAGCGTCAAGGTCTGGCGCAGTTGGGACATTTCACGCTCCTCTAAATTATTGTTTGTGTTGCATACAAAAAATGTTATGCCCTGCCTATCGTTTTTTTGCAATGGAGAGGCATGGATGTCCGCTAAGAACCTTGAGCAGGTGTTGGCCGGTGCTGGCAACACGGTGGAAATGCTCCGCAATTCGCAACTGGGGGCTTATGTGTACCCCGTTGTCGCCCCGGAATTTTCCAATTGGCGGAGTGAGCAATGGGCTTGGCAGCACAGCGCCGTCCTGTTTGACCAGTCGCACCACATGGTCAACCTCTACATTCGCGGCAAGGATGCGCTAAAGCTTCTGTCTGAAACGATGATCAACACCCCCAAGGGTTGGTCGGTCAATAAGGCCAAGCAATATGTGCCGACCACGCCTTATGGCCATGTTATCGGTGATGGCATCATCTTCTGGGAAGAAGAGCAGAGCTTTACCTATGTTGGCCGTGCGCCGGCCTCTAACTGGCTGCGCTTTCATGCCGCGACTGGCGGCTATGATGTGGAAATCGAACTGGATGACCGGTCGCCGATGCGCCCAATGGGCAAGCCAGTGCGCCGCAAGGAATGGCGTTTCCAGATCCAAGGGCCGAACGCCTGGGCTGTGATCGAAAAGCTGCATGGCGGCCCGCTGGAGCAGCTGAAGTTCTTCAACATGTCGACCATGAATATCGCCGGTAAGACGGTTCGCACGCTGCGCCACGGGATGTCAGGCGCACCGGGCCTCGAAATCTGGGGCCCCTATGAAGAGCAGGAAGAAATCCGCGCCGCGATTCTCGAAGCCGGCAAGGAATTCGGCCTGATCGCTTGCGGCAGCCGCGCCTATCCGTCGAACACGCTGGAATCGGGCTGGATCCCGTCGCCGCTGCCGGCGATCTACACCGGCGAAAAGATGAAGGGCTTCCGCGA
>JAHEGQ010000118.1 GCA_024645025.1 Sphingomonadaceae bacterium | reverse complement strand
GCGGCAATGACACCATCGACGCCGGGCTTGGCAATGACATCGTCGATGCGGGCGACGGCAATGACTGGGTGGTGGCCGGTGACGGCAACGACCGGGTCCTGGGCGGGCTGGGCAATGACATCCTTGCAGGCGGTGCCGACGACGATACCCTTCTGGGCGAGGCCGGCGACGATAGCCTCATCGGAAACACCGGCAACGACAGCATCGACGCGGGGGTTGGTAATGACACGCTTGATGGGGGCGACGGCAATGACTGGTTGCTGGCCGGCGATGGCAACGACACCCTAGATGGTGGTGCCGACAACGACACGCTTTTGGCCGGAGCCGGGGATGACAATATTTTTGGCGGGTCGGGAAATGACTCGATCGTTGGCTCCGAGGGCAATGACACGGTCGATGGGGGCGATGGTGACGACTACATAAACACCCGAACCTCGCCCGGCCTTGGCGCGCCGGACATCGGCCTTGTCCATCCAACCGACCCGACGCTCAGTTATTCTGGCGACACGGACCCGAACAATGACAAGGATAGGGTGCTTGGCGGGGCGGGCAATGATACCATCCTGACCGGCGACGACGACGATACCGTCCTTGGTGGCACCGGCAACGACGTGGTTGACGCAGGCTTCGATGATGACGTCGTCTATGGCGATGACGGCAACGACAGCGTTCAAGGCAACGAAGGCGCAGATCTTGTCTTTGGCGGGGCAGGCAATGACGTGATTTACGGGGGGCTTTCCCCGTTGGATCCGGCCTATGCCTCTGCAAGTGGCTATGAGCTGACAGATGACATCGACCCGTCCCGGCTGAACAATGCCGATGTGCTTTATGGCGGCGACGGCGACGACCGCATCTATGGTCAGGACGATGCCGACAAGTTGGATGGCGGCATCGGCAATGACACTCTGGATGGCGGCATCGACGACGACAGCCTCGACGGTGGCGACGGCAATGACTCGCTTTTGGGCGGGAGCGGCGCCGATACGTTGAAGGGTGGTCTGGGCAACGACAGCCTTGACATGGGCGGCGACGACAACTTTGTCGACACGGTTGTCTTCTCGAATGGTGAAGGCAATGACCTCATCACCGGGTTCGAAGCTCCAACCGACAACGGCGACGGCACCTATACTGTGGGCGATCGCTTTGATGTGTCGAAACTGACCGACGCCGACGGCAATCCGGTTAATGCCGCGGATGTGGTCGTGTCGGACGATGGCAACGGCAACGCGGTGTTGACCTTCCCGAACGGAGAGACTGTCACTCTGATCGGGGTCGCCCCGGAGCGGATCGATAGCTATCGCGAGCTGACAGCCGCGGGCATTCCCTGCTTTGCCGCCGGCACCCAGATCGAAACGATCAACGGGCCGAAGCCGATCGAAGAGCTGACCGTGGGCGATCTGGTCGAAACGGCGGATCACGGCTTCCAGCCTATCCGCTGGATCGGCTCGCGCGAACTGTGCGAGCTGGAGCTGTTGGAAAACCGCAACCTTCGGCCTATCCGCATTCGTGCCGGGGCCTTGGGTGCCGGGTTGCCCGAACGTGACCTTCTGGTTTCGCCACAGCACCGCATCCTTGTGCAATCAAGGATCGCAATGCGCATGTTCGGCAAATTCGAAATTCTGGTTGCCGCCAAGCAACTCGTTTTGCTGGACGGCGTCGACATCGTAGAGGATGCAAAAAGCGTGACCTATTTCCACATGCTTTTTGATCAACACCAGATCGTCTACGCAGATGGTGCAATGGCGGAATCTCTCTACATCGGGCCCGAAGCTTTGCTGACGGTGGGCAAAGAGGCGATTTTGGAAATCCTGCGGATCCTTCCGGGGCTGCGCGTTCTGGACACTGATAACCTGCCCCAGCCAGCCAGACCCTTGGTCCGCGGTCGTTTTGCCCGGCGGTTTGCTTATCGCCACCTGCAGAACAATTTGCCGGTCTGTTCTCCGATCACGGCGATGGAAGCCTCCAAGCAACGCACCTCTGCCTAGAGGTAGGGCGGGGGCCTGCCACCCACAAAGCATGGCCCCCGCCCAATTTACTCGAAAGTGTAACAAATGCTCTCAATCAGCACAGAAGTGCAGGTTTTCAAATCGGGCGCCGTAGCACGAGTAGAAGATCTGGAGCCGGGCGATACGGTTTACAATCCGGTCACAGGCCAACACACCACTCTTGTTAATCTGATGAAGCGGCAGATCCTTCCGGCGTTCTTGCGGCCACCGGACAGCAAGTCGTTTATGCCCGTCAGGGTTCCGGCTCACGCGCTCGGCGCAAGGCTGCCATCGAAAGATCTCTTCGTTTCGCCGGCTCAAGTCCTTTTGGTTCGACAAGTATCCGCTGGGCATGCTGGGGCAGAGGAAATGTCCGCTTTGTCGCTGTGCGAGATGGGTATTGCAAACAGGGATTCAGTCAGAAGCAGTCTGCCTTTCACCTACTTCGCGCTGCTGTTTGAAAATCCGACGGTCTTCATTGCCAACGGGGTCTTCCTTTTGGGCTGCCAAGCGTCGGGACCAGGAAATAGAAACCTTCAGTGCGATGATTGAAATGCCAAAGATGCAGCGCAATGAAAATTCGGCTCTCGGGGCCAACGTACGCGGTTTTTGCAAAGCTCCAAAATCCGACAGCTGGGTATGGGATGTGCCCTCATTTCGAAACCGCCCTGTCGACGAGGAAGTGAATGTTTTGGAAAATCAGGAAGAACGGATGAAAGACTTTGAAGTTCCGCAGAGCGGACACATGCTGCTTTCAGTTATGCTTTTCTCAATTTTCTTCGGATGTTCCGCTTCATTGGCGTCTTTGCTGCTTGGCTACAGCTATGTCGTGGCCACGCTCACCTATACTTTCGGCGGTTTTTTGGGGTTTGTCTTTGTCGTCGCCACGTCGCTGCTTCACGATAAGCGCGCGAAATGATGCTTTTTAGAAATCAAGATTTCAGGCGTGGACCTTCGTGGTAAGGAAAGCATTGCCGATGCGCGTTGTTGTCTAGAGCTAAAGCTATAGCAAGGTTTACACAGACAGTCCGCGCAAAGCCCGAAACGCTGGCCACCAACTATAAGACAAAATCTCCGCCAAGCGGTGGCCGGGCCCAGTTGTCCCAAGACCACGAGGCCGTCTGGTCTGCTGGCGAGCAAAGCGGGCTTCTTGGGAAAAGTGATCGTCGTATCATTGACAGGGTGATCAGCAAGCTGATTACGTCCTGCTGGACGGGCCCTCTCTGACCATTTTCCCAAGAATGGCAACGCCACCCTTGGAAAAATGCCAGTTTTTGGCTTGTGATGACAATCCTATGCTTGGATCGACACTCAGCCGCATTTCGAATGGCCGCATGACCCGCAGGTCATGCATCCTTCGATCATCCGCATGTCATAGCCGCCACAAGACGGGCAGGCCTTGCCGCGCGGGGCGCCGCCAATCGCCACCACTTCGGCGTGTGGGTCCGATTTCAGGCCCATGCCTTCGCCTTCAATGAAGCCAATGGCCACCAGATGCCGCTCGATCACGCCACCGATGGCCGCCAGGATCGACGGAATATACCGCCCCTCCATCCAGGCCCCACCGCGCGGGTCGAACACGGCTTTCAGCTCTTCGACCACGAAGGAAATATCGCCACCGCGGCGGAACACCGCCGAAATCATCCGCGTCAGCGCCACGGTCCAGGCGAAATGCTCCATGTTCTTCGAGTTGATGAACACTTCGAACGGCCGGCGATGCCCCGCGATCACAATGTCATTGATCGTGATGTACAGCGCATGTTCCGAACCCGGCCACTTCACCTTGTAGGTCTGGCCTTCCAACGCCGACGGACGGTCCAGCGGATCGGACAGATACACCACTTCGCCGCCCTGCGGGATCTGATGCGCCTCGACCGGAGTCTTGTCGCTGCTTTCCGAAACCGTCAGCACCGACCCCGTCACCGCATTCGGGCGATAGGTGGTGCAGCCTTTGCAGCCCTGATCCCAAGCGGCCATATAGACCTCTTTGAACTCTTCAAAGCTGATGTCTTCCGGGCAGTTGATGGTTTTCGAAATCGAGCTGTCGATCCACTTCTGCGCCGCAGCCTGCATCCGCACGTGATCCAACGGCGGCAGGGTTTGTGCGTTTACGAAATAATCCGGCAATTCGGCATCGCCCATGGTTTCGCGCCACAGCCGAACCGCATAGTCGACAACTTCTTCTTCGGTGCGGCTGCCGTCTTTTTGCAGCACCTTGCGGGTGTAGGCATAGGCGAACACCGGCTCGATCCCGGAACTGACATTGCCCGCATAAAGCGAAATCGTCCCGGTCGGCGCGATAGAGGTCAGCAGCGCATTGCGGATGCCGTGCTTGCGGATCGCATCGCGCACGTCCTTGTCCATGTTCTTCATGTTGCCGCTGGCCAGATAGCCTTCGGCGTCAAACAGCGGGAAGGCACCCTTTTCCTTGGCCAGATCGACCGAGGCCAGATAAGAGGCCCGCGCAATCGCATGCATCCAGGCGTCGGTCTGCGCCGCAGCTTCTTCCGATCCATAACGCAGGCCCAGCATCAGCAGCGCATCGGCAAGGCCAGTCACGCCAAGGCCGATGCGGCGCTTGTTGCGGGCTTCGGCCTCTTGTTCCGGCAGCGGGAAGCGGCTGGCATCCACCACGTTGTCCATCATCCGCACCGCCAGACGCACCAGATCGTCCAATGCGGTCAGGTCCAGCTTGGCAGTCTTGCTGAACGCACCGGTCACCAGCGTCGGCAGGTTGATCGACCCCAGCAGGCAGGCACCATAGGGCGGCAGCGGCTGCTCGCCACAGGGGTTGGTGGCCGCGATGCTTTCGCAATAGCCAAGGTTGTTGGCCTTGTTGATCCGGTCAATAAAGATCACGCCCGGCTCGGCAAAATCATAGGTGTTGCGCATGATCTTGTTCCACAGATCGCGCGCCTGCACGGTCTGGTAAACCCGGCCACCGAACACCAGCTCCCACGGGCCATCGGCTTTCACCGCATCCATGAAGGGGTCGGTGATCAAGACCGAAAGGTTGAACATCCGCAACCGTGCGGCGTCTTTCTTCGCCTCGATAAAGGCTTCAACATCGGGGTGATCGCAGCGCATCGTCGCCATCATCGCGCCACGACGGCTGCCTGCCGACATGATGGTGCGGCACATCGCATCCCACACATCCATGAACGACAGCGGCCCCGACGCATCGGCGGCCACGCCCTTCACTTCCGCGCCACGCGGACGAATGGTGCTGAAGTCATAGCCGATACCGCCGCCCTGCTGCATGGTCAGCGCGGCTTCTTTCAGCGCGTCAAAAATGCCGCCCATGCTGTCGGGCACCGTGCCCATCACAAAGCAGTTGAACAGCGTCACATTGCGGCCCGTGCCAGCCCCGGCGGTAATCCGGCCGGCGGGCAGGTATTTGAACCCTTCCAGCGCGCGATAGAACTTTTCTTCCCAAACCGCAGGCTCGGCCTCAACTTCCGCCAAAGCCCGCGCGATTCGCCGCCAGCTATCTTCAACCGTGCCATCAATCGGGGTGCCATCTGCCGCTTTAAAGCGGTATTTCATGTCCCAGATTTGCTCGGC
>JAHEGQ010000113.1 GCA_024645025.1 Sphingomonadaceae bacterium | reverse complement strand
CGGCATTGCGCTCTGCCATCGCCCCATAAAATTGCTCGGACCCATCTTTGGCCGCTTGCCCGATGCCCGCATTGTTGACCGCAATGTCCAGCCGACCAAAGGCATCCCGCGCTGCGCGAACAGCGGCACGAACCGAAGCAGAGTCCGCCACATTGCACTGGAGCGCAAGCGCCGCCCCGCTGGCCTTGGCCTCATCCAGATTCATATCCAGCGCGGCAACCTTGGCGCCGTCCGCCGTCAGCCGTTCCACAATCGCGCGACCAATGCCCCGCCCGGCCCCTGTGACGATGGCCGCCTTGCCGTCAAATCTGCCCATCAGTCATTTGCTCCTGTCATGTGGCGCGCGGCCAGATAGCCAAAAGTCATCGCCGGGCCGATGGTGACCCCTGCCCCGGGATAGCTTTCGCCCATGGCGGATGCTGCATTGTTGCCAATGGCATAAAGGCCAGATATTGGCTTGCCCTTGGTGTCCAGCACGCGGGCCTGATCATCGGTCAGCAGCCCGCCATTGGTGCCAATATCGCCGGGATAAATCGGCATGGCATAAAACGGCCCCTTTTCCAGCGGGCGCAAACAGGGGTTCGGGCCCACGCGCGGATCGCCGTACATCTTGTCATAGGCCGCTTCCCCGCGATGGAAATCCGGGTCCTCGCCGCGCGCCGCATAGTCATTATAGCGCGCGAAGGTCGCCTCTAACGTATCGACGGGCACGCCCATCGCCGCGGCCAGTTCTGCAACTGTCCGGCCCTTTTTCAGGATGCCGCGCACTTCACCGCGTTGCAGCCAATCGGGCATGATCGGGTAAAGCGGCCCGACCGGATAGCTGTGCCGATAGCGATGGTCGAACACGAACCATGAGGGGCTCGCGTCCTTATGCTCCAATTCCCGACGCGCCATGATCTGGCCGACGATGTGGTAGGAGGCTGCCTCATTCAGATAGCGTTCGCCCTTTTGGTTGACCATCATCGAACCGGGCAATGCGCGTTCAATCGTACAAAGCCGCCCGCGATCCTCGCCCGGCACATAGAAAACAGGCGCTGCCCAAGCCGATTGCAGGTTAAGCGTTTGCGCCCCAATGCCCAGCCCGGCCTGAATGGCGTCGCCGGTGTTGCCGCTTGTCCCGCCTGACAGATAGGCCCGGCTATACAGCGGCGCGTGGTCATCCCGCATCTTCTGGTTCTTGTCGAAGCCGCCAGCCGCCAGAACGACACCCTTGCGCGCCCGGATGCGCAGCGATTGGCCGCCATGGCGCACAACCGCGCCAACGACCTTCCCCTTTTCGGTAATCAGCTCTTCCATCGGGGTGTTGAGCCAGAGCGGCACGCCCTTTTCATTCAACGCCAGCTTCAACCCGCCGACCAGCGCATTGCCCAGCGTCAGCCGCCGATCCTTGCGCGACCGGAAACGGAACGGCCAATCAAACCAGTAGCGCGCGAGACTTTTCGCCAGATGCCACCACCAGCGCGGCGCGCGGAACAGGAGGATATAGGTTTCGTCAAAATGCCAGTTCAGATAGCCGAACAGGCTTGCCGCGGGCGAAGCAAAGCGCAGCGTTTCAACATCCTTGCCCAGCTTTTTACCGTCAATCGGCAGCGGCATATGCGTGCGATAGCCAGTGGGGCTGCCGCCCGGATTTTCGGCGTGATAATCGGGATAAGGAAAGGCCTGATAGTTGATGTCGGTATGGGCCGTCACCCAGCGCAGCATCGGGGCTGCATTCTCCACAAAGGCACGGATATTGGCGTCAGGCACATTCTTGGCCGATAGCTTGCGAACATATTTGAAGGCATCCGCCGTTTTGTCGGCAAAGCCCGCTTCGCGCGCTTGATCGCTTGCCGGGATCCAGATACCCGCGCCCGATGTGGCAGAGGTGCCACCCCATTGGCTTTCCTTTTCGACAATCAGCACGTCGGCCCGATTGGCGGCCGCCACAAGCGCGGAAAGCAGCCCGCCTGCGCCCGATCCGATCACCAGCGTATCGACTTCTTTATCCCAGCTCTTGGTCATGTTCATTCGCCTGCCGCGTAAAATTGAGGGGCCTCGCGGGCCAAAATGCCCGCCGTTCGTTTTTGCAAATCCGCATCCAGCGTTTCAGGCTGCGGAATGATCCAGTAATCGCCGCGATCAATGCCTTCAAAGGCGATCTCGGCCAGCGCATCGGGCGAAAGGCCATAGCTGTCCAGCATGGCCACCATCGCCGCATGAAACGGCTGTGCAGCCGCCATTGGCGGTTCGCGAAAGATACCGGTCTTGACCGGGCCAGGTGCCAGCAGCGACACCGAAATGCGGCTACCCGTCGCCGCCAATTCCCCCGCCAACGCCTCTGTCAGCGCCACCACGGCAAATTTGGTGGCTGAATAAGGGGCCATGAAGGGCGACGGCAAAAAGCCCCCGACAGACGCGGTATTGATGATCCGGGCCGGATGGCCGGCGGCATTCAGGCGCGGGACAAAGGCCCTTAAGCCATGAACGATCCCCGCGATATTGACGTTGAGCGCGGTCTGCCAAACTTCTGCCGGGATTTCCCAGCTCAACCCGGTTGAAAGCACACCAGCATTGTTGAAGAGCAGCGTTACCTCATCGCCTTGCGCAAAGGCAAATTCGGCCAGCCGCTCAACCGATGCCGCATCGCTGACATCGGTGGGCATGGCATGGGCGGCAGAACCCAGTTCAGCCGCGACCGCTGCCAACCCTGCGGCATCCCTGTCTGCAAGAACAACCGAAAGCCCCCGGACAACGGCGACGCGGGCCAGCCCTGCGCCGATCCCGCTCGCAGCCCCGGTGATGACGGCGATGGCCATGGCCCTGAGGTCCGATCAGCCCGGAATGTACAATTGGGCTGCCTTGCCGCCATCCACCGGCAGGGCGACGCCCGTAATGTAGCTGGCCGCATCAGACAGCATGAAGACAATGGCTTCGGCCAATTCTTCCGGCTTGCCGCCACGACCCATCGGGATGGCATCGGCGGTCTTTGCCGCCAATTCGGGGGCCTTCAGCGCAAAGTCGGCCGTCGCGGCGGTGTTCACCTGCCCTGGCACGATCGCGTTGACGCGAATGCCTTTGCGCGCGCCTTCCATCGCGGCGACCGCGGTGAACTGAATCAGCGCGGCCTTAGAGGCGGAATAGCTGGAATAATTGGCCATTGCCCGAATGGCCGTCGTCGAGGAAATATTGACGATCGAGCCCTTGCCCTGCGCGGCCATGACATCCATCGCCGCCTTGGTACCGATAAAGACAGCTTCGGAATTGACCGCAAAATCCTTGCGCCAATGGTCGAGCGACAATTTGCTGATCGGCGCATAATGCGTCGACATGGCGTTGTTGACGAGCATATCAAGCCGGCCATGACGGGCGGCCACGTCCTTGATCATCGCTTCAAAAGCCGGAAAATCGGTGACGTCGAGCTGAACCGCTTCTACCTTGCCGCCTTCTGCCGCGATCTGCTGATGCGCGATATCGAGCTGCTCCTGACGACGCCCGCAGATGACAACCTGCGCCCCGCGCCGCGCCAAAAGCGCGGCCGTCGCAAGGCCAATGCCATCGCTGCCGCCCGTAACAATGGCGACTTGGCCGGTTAGATCCTGATTCATGACAGCTCCCCTCCGAAGAATTTCCACGCATTTGCTGTTTTCTATGGTCATGTGTCAACATGATGCGTAAATTCATTGCAAGAAAATTACGAATGATGAGGATTCGAAACGGCATGACCGATCTAAACGGCAAAATTGCCCTGATTACGGGTGCAGGGCAAGGCGTGGGTCAGGGCATCGCCTTTGCCATGGCCGCAGCCGGAGCGTCGGTGGTTGTTACCGGCCGCACGCTTGAAAAACTTGAAACGACCGTGGCAGAAATCGAAGCGCGTGGCGGTCAGGCGCTGGCGGTAACGTGCAATGTCAAATCGGCGGGCGATCTGGAAGCGGTGGTGGCCGCTGCGATGAGCCGCTTTGGCGGCATCGACATTCTGGTGAACAACGCACAAGAAGTCCCCAATGGCAAGCTGATGGATATCAGCGATGCGGCCTTTGTCGCGGGCTTTGAGTCGGGCCCCCTCGCCACGTTGCGGCTGATGAAGCTGGTTCAGCCGATCATGGTCGCCCGCGGCGGCGGCACGATCTTCAACCTTGCATCTTCAGCTGGCATCCGTTGGGACCCGACGGGCTATGGCGCTTATGGCGCGGTCAAGCAGGCGATCCGCAACTTGACCCGCGCGGCGGCAGCCGAATGGGGCCGCGATGGGATCCGGGCACTGACCATCGCGCCGCACGCCGAATCCCCCGGGCTTAAATGGTGGGTGGAAAACAACCCGGAAGAGGCCGAAGCCTTTTTCCGCACCATCCCCTTGGGTCGGATCGGGCGGCTGGAGGAAGATATTGGCCGGGCCGTTGTGGCGCTGTGTGCGCCGGAAATGGGCTATCTGACTGGCGCGACCATCCCGCTCGACGGCGGGCAGGCCAATTTCGACTGAGGCGGGGCCTTATGGAAAAGATCATCTGCGCACTCTGGAAAGCCGAAGGCGAAAGCCGGGAGGATTTCAACGCACAGCTGATCGCAAAATTACCAGCTCAACTCAAAGAGCTTGGAGCCAAACAAATCCGTCTCAACATTGAGGAAGCGGTGACTGAACCCGCCGCCCCGCTGCGCCAAAGCCGGGGCGCGCCGCAACATGATGCGTTGGTGCAGTTTTGGCTGCCCAGCGCCCACCGCCTTTTCCGCGAAAAAATCGACGGCTTGCTCGATCGCACGGCCGCGCGTTGGGCAGGCTGGCTGGTGCTGGAATCGACGGTCATTCCCAATCAAGACCATCCACCACAGGTTGGGGAGCGCAATTGGGGCTGGTCCCAAATGGCGCTCCTGACCCTTCCCCAAGGCATGGCGCATGAGGATTGGCAGCGCATCTGGCAGGAAGATCACACAAGCGTCGCCATCGAAACCCAAGCCAATTTTGAATATGTTCAGAACCTTGTCGTCCGGCCTTTGACGCCAAATGCCCCGCCTTATGTTGCCATTGTTGAGGAATGTTTTCCCGACGCTGCAATGAAAGACCCGTTCGCCTTTTTCGATGCCGTGGGCGACAAGGCAAAATTTGCCGCCAATCTTGACCGGATGATGACAAGCTGCGCGCGCTTCATCACGCCGGGCACAATCGACGTTATCCCCACCAGCCAGTATAATTTTTGAAAGGCGCGCCCATGAAGCCCATTCGGATTGGTGGCGGTGCCGCCTTCTTTATCGACAGTGCCATGGCGGTGCCGCAGCTCTTGGGCGCGGGCGTGGACTATATCCTGCTCGATTATCTAGCCGAAGGCGCGATGGGGCTGTTGGGCCGGATGAAGCTGGCTGATCCCAATAGCGGCTATCCATCCGATTTCATGGATGTGCATATTGGCCCCTTCCTCGCCCAGATCGCGGCATCGGGCACCAAGATCATGGCCAATGCCGGTGGCGTTAACCCCAATGCGTTGGCGGCCCAATTGCGGGCAAAAATCGACAGCTTGGGGCTGACGATCAAGGTGGCAGCGATCACCGGCGACGATTTGATGGCGCAGCGATCCGATCTGGCCGATGTTCGCGATATGTTTAC
>JAHEGQ010000111.1 GCA_024645025.1 Sphingomonadaceae bacterium | reverse complement strand
TGCCGACGGGCGCCACATCATCAATGAGACGGAAATCAGCCGTTTGATCGGGGCCGACCAATTCGGCATCAACACCAATCGCTCGCCAATCAGCCGCCAATTGGGCAAAGACCAGCCGTGCCCCCGGTCCCATGGGCATTGAGATACGGATTTTTACCCGGCCGCCCATTGTCTGATCAATCAGCCGTTGTGCCTGCGCCTTGCGGTCAGGGGCGCTTAGCAAGATCCAATCTGGCCGGGCTTGGGCCTGTGCCTCGGCTTCTATCGGGGCGGGCAACAGCGTTTCCATAGGTGTCCAGCCGCGCGCACCCATGCGCTGGATCAACGCTGTCCGATCAATAGCCATGGCTAAGGCCTGACGCACGACCCGGTTTTGCGAGGGGCCTGAAATCCGGGCCGGAACAAGGCCGAACAAGCCCGACACCGGGTCAATATGGACATCGCGCGCGGGAATGTTCGCCGCCGCAATCAGGGGGTAGCTGGCAAAATCGCCGCCCAAAACCAGCGCGGCATTTCGCTCTGCATAACGGGCAATGGCCCGCGCCGCGCTTTCTCCCCGAATGCGCCGTTCTTGGCCGGCCGCGTCTGCCTGGCCCTCATCTGCCAATGCATCGGACGGCAAGGCCGGGCGCAAAATCTTGGCGCTGGGGAAAGATTTATAGAGGCGATAGGGGCCAGTCCCCCGGCCAGCGCGGGTGATGGCCATGCGCGGATCTGCAAAAAGGTTGAGGAGGCTGGGCACAGGTTCCGACAGGCGGACCTCAACCACGCTTTCCGTCATCGGAAGGATCTGTGCAACCGCTGAAAACTGCGCCCGCATTGGGTTTCGGCTGCCTGGCCGTAGGCTGGTGCGCAAACTTTTGGCAACATCAGCAGCGGATACTGGTGCCCCATCGGACCAATGCGTACGCCTGATCCTGAAAATATAGCTCAGGCCATCGTCCGTCACCATCCAGCGTTCGGCCAGCGCAGGCTCAATCTCGCCTCGGGCATCGAACCGGACAAGGCCCTGCATCAGCGCGCCCGTCATCGTCAGGGCGGGCGCATCCAGCGGCTTTGAATTTGGGTTGCCCACCCGTGCTTCGCCCCCAATCACGCTGATCGTGATGGCGCTTTCTGGGCCGCGCGAGCAGCTTGCCACAAAGGCGGGAGCCAGAAGCAGAATGGCTAAACGTCGCATGAACATGAAGATAGCGACCCTTTGCGCACGCGTCACCCAGCCAATCACGCCGCATGACCCAATTCTTGGCAGAACACGCCCGGATGGACACAGCCTCTGGTGCGGACGGCGGGACTCGAACCCGCACTTCCATAGGAAAGCAGATTTTAAGTCTGCTGCGTCTACCGGTTTCGCCACGTCCGCATAGGCGCGGCATCGTGGACGCCGCCGCCTGCGTCAAGACCTAAGGGAAAGATACCCTGTTAGGCCATGTTGAGGCGGACGCGCATTTCCTTGCCCGGTTTGAAATAGGGCACCTTCTTGGACGGGATGCTGACCGATTGTCCGGTGCGGGGATTGCGCCCGACACGCGCCTCGCGTCCGCGGGTCGAAAAGGCGCCAAAACCGCGCAGTTCCACCCGTCCCCCTGCGGCAAGCTGGTTCACAATGTCTTCAAAAAAGATGGTCACGATGCCATCTACGTCCCGCGCCGAAAGGCCGGGGTTTTCTTCTGCCAGTTTTGCGACCAGCTCAGACCGTATCATATGCGCTCCCCCTGTTGCTTTGATACCCAACCCTATTCCGAAGCTTCCGAAACAAGGGCTTGCCTCAACGCTGGTTTGTCACAGTTTTGCCAAACCTGAGGCGATTGCAACAGTCGGCATGTCGATACAGCCAAATTGGCACGAAGTGCAAGCCTCTATCTGATCCGACGGTCAAACTGGAAGATATTTTGCAACCTTCTGAAAATAGGAGGCTTTTCTCGGAAACCCATAAAAAAGACCCGCCGCGATGATCGCGACGGGCCTTTTTTGCCTTGATTTGGCAGGATTTACTTCTTGGTATCGCGCGCCTTCAGGGCTTCGCCAAGAATGTCGCCCAGCGATGCGCCCGAATCGGACGAGCCATATTGAGCAACAGCTTGCTTTTCTTCGGCAATTTGCATCGCCTTGACCGAGAAATTCGGGTTCTTCGACCGATCAAAGCCGATCACCATCGCGTCGAACTTCTGGCCGACCTGGAAGCGATCCGGACGCTGTTCGTCCCGGTCGCGGCCAAGGTCTGCACGCTTGATGAAGCCGATCGCGCCATCGTCGCCCGCCTGAACGTCGAGCCCGCCATCCTTGATGGCGATAACGGTGACGGTCGTAACGGTGTTCTTGGCAAGGCCACCTGCGCCACCGCTGGTTGCAACCGAAGCGCCGCCCTTTTCGACCTGCTTGATGCCAAGCGAGATGCGTTCTTTTTCGACGTCGACGTCAAGCACGATCGCCTTAACGGTGTCGCCCTTGTTGTGCAGCGCAAGGGCTTCTTCGCCCGAAACGCCCCAAGCGATGTCCGACATATGGACCATGCCGTCCACATCGCCATCGAGGCCAACGAACAGGCCAAATTCGGTCGCGTTCTTGACTTCGCCTTCGACGATTGAGCCAACCGGATGGGCCGCGCTGAAGGCTTCCCACGGGTTCGAGGCGGCCTGCTTGAGGCCCAGCGAGATACGACGCTTTTCTTCGTCGACTTCCAGCACGACAACGTCGACTTCCTGGCTTGTCGAAACGATCTTGCCGGGGTGGACGTTCTTCTTGGTCCAGCTCATTTCCGAAACGTGGACAAGGCCTTCGATGCCCGCTTCCAGCTCGACGAACGCGCCATATTCGGTGATGTTCGTGACGCGGCCCGTCAGCTTTGCGCCGACCGGATACTTGGCGGCAACCGCTTCCCACGGATCGCTTTCCAGCTGCTTCATGCCCAGCGAGATGCGCTGCGTGTCCTTGTTGATGCGGATGATCTGCACCTTCACCGTGTCACCGATATTGATGACTTCGGACGGGTGGTTGACGCGCTTGTAGCTGATGTCGGTGACGTGCAGCAGGCCGTCGATACCGCCCAGATCAACGAATGCACCATAATCGGTGATGTTCTTCACAACGCCTTCGATCACCTGACCTTCGGCCAGATTCTGGATCAGGCCCGAACGCGCTTCGGCGCGGCTTTCTTCCAGAATGGCGCGACGCGACACAACAATGTTGCCGCGCTTGCGGTCCATCTTCAGGATCTGGAAAGGCTGGGCAATGTCCATCAGCGGGGTGACATCACGCACCGGGCGGATATCAACCTGCGAGCCGGGCAAGAAGGCCACGGCACCGCCGAGGTCAACCGTGAAGCCGCCCTTGACGCGGCCAAAGATGACGCCTTCGACGCGGGTGGATTCGCCGAATTGCGCTTCCAGCGCATCCCAAGCCGCTTCACGGCGGGCGCGGTCGCGCGACAGGACGGCTTCGCCCTGTGCGTTTTCAACGCGGTCGACATAAACTTCAACTTCATCGCCGATGTTCAGGTCAGCTTTTTGGCCCGGGGCGGCGAATTCGCGCAGCGCCACGCGGCCTTCCGATTTCAGGCCGACGTCAATTACAGCCATGTCGTTTTCAATCGCGGTCACGGTGCCCTTGACGACACGGCCGTCGAGGCTTTCGGCGTTGCCCAGCGATTCAGAGAGAAGAGCCGCGAAATCGTCGCGGGTCGGGTTGGCGGATGATGCCATGGTTAGAGGTTTCCAATCATTCGTGTTTTCCGGCCATTCGGTTGTCTCCGAAGGTCTTTTGGCCAGACTGCCACGCTCGCCCCATGCGACCGCAGCATCCATTGAACGTCTGAAACGTGGGGGAGCGAAAAGGGAGGAGCGCGTTATCGCTGCTCAGCGCCGAATCCGGGCCTCCACGAGCGCAATCGCTCGCTGGACGGCGGCGGCTATAGTCAGATCGCTCGTATCAAGCAAGTCTGCGTCCTCTGCTTGGCGCAAAGGGGCTGCGCTCCGGCTTGAATCACGGGCGTCGCGGGCGCGAATATCTGCAAGGATAGCCGCGTAATCCGCATGGCTGTCTTCCAGATGCCGCCTTTTGGCGCGCACCTCCGGCGCGGCTGTCACGAAGAGCTTGGCTTCGGCCTTCGGCGCGATGACAGTGCCAATGTCGCGCCCGTCGAGCACGGCGCCGCCTGGCTGCCGGGCAAAGTCTTGCTGATAGGATAAAAGAGCCGCCCTGACTGCGGGGTGCTTCGAAACGCGCGACGCCAGTGCCCCGGCGGCTTCGCTGCGCAATTCGGGGTCCGCCAGAAGGGCGTCGTCCAAGTTGATGCTGGCGGCAGCCTCGGCGGCATCATCGGGGTTCAGGCCGGCGCGCGCTGTTGATACGCCGACCGCGCGATAGAGCAGCCCAGTATCCAAATGGGGAAGGTGGTAATGCGCTGCAAGCGCCCGGGCGATGGTGCCCTTGCCAGACGCCGCCGGCCCATCGACTGCAATAATCATCGCGCGCCGAGACCATCCAGCAGGGCAACAAAGGTCGGGAAACTGGTGGCAACCGGGCTCATATCATCAATGGTCACAGGCGCATCGGCAACCAGCCCCGCAATTGCAAAGCTCATGGCGATGCGGTGGTCCAACTGGGCTGCAATCGTGGCGCCACCGTTTAAAGCTGCGCCCCCCGACCCGTGGACGATTAATCCGTCTTCCAGTTCCTCCACGCGCACGCCAATCGCCGCCAAGCCCTTGGCCATCACACTGATCCGGTCCGATTCCTTGACGCGCAGCTCTTCCAATCCACGAAAAACGCTGGTGCCGTCGGCCAGGGCTGCGGCGATAAAGAGGATCGGGAATTCATCCACCATCGAGGGCACGATGTCCGGCGCGGTTTCGATGGCCTTTAACGGCCCGTGCGTCACGATCAGGTCTGCCACGGGCTCCCCGCCAACGGTGCGCTCTTCAACAAGGCGGATGTCCGCGCCCATGGCTTGTAGGACATGGATCAACCCGGCGCGTGTCGGGTTGATGCCAACATTGTCGATCCGCACTTCTGATCCCGGCACAAGGCAGGCCGCAACCATTGGGAAAGCAGCCGAGGAAGGATCGCCGGGAACAATGACGTGCTGCGGCTTCAGCTCTGCCTCGCCATGAATCGAAATATGGCGCGCGCCGTCGGCATCGGTTGAGACGTCGATCGTCGCGCCAAAGCCGGCAAGCATCCGCTCGCTATGATCGCGGGTCGGCACGGGTTCGATCACGGTGGTGATGCCGGGGGTGTTCAGTCCTGCCAGCAGGATCGCAGATTTGACCTGCGCCGAGGCCATGGGCAACCGATAGGTGATGGGCACAGCCGGGCACGCGCCGCGCACCATGATCGGTAGATACTGATTTCCTTTTGCACCGGGCGAGCAGGTGAAATCGGCGCCCATTGTCCCCAGCGGATCCGTGACGCGGCCCATCGGGCGCTTGGACAAAGAGGCATCGCCCGTAAAGGTTGCGGTGATCGCGTGGCTGGCAACAGGCCCCATCAACAGACGCGTGGAGGTGCCGCTATTGCCCATATCCATCGCGCCTTCCGGCTGCAGAAGGCCGCCAACGCCAACGCCGTGGACACGCCACACCCCGTCGGAAGACCGAACGA
>JAHEGQ010000108.1 GCA_024645025.1 Sphingomonadaceae bacterium | reverse complement strand
CCGGCGATCGGCTTGGCCTTGCCCTTGCGGGTGCGCGCATTGGTGTGCGTGCGCTGGCCGCGGACCGGGAGGCCCTTGCGGTGACGAAGGCCACGATAGGACGCAAGGTCCATCAGGCGCTTGATGTTCATCGACGTTTCGCGACGAAGGTCACCTTCCACCGTATAATCGGCGTCGATCGTTTCGCGGATGTGCAGGACTTCCTGGTCGGACAGGTCCTGAACGCGGCGCGATGCATCGATGTTCAGCTTAGTGATGATTTCCTGGGCTTTGGACGGGCCAATGCCGTGGATATATTGAAGCGCGATCAAAACGCGCTTGTTGGTCGGGATGTTAACACCCGCAATACGTGCCATGAGGTACTTTCTCCTGCTCCACAGGCCAGCGGGCAAGGCCGGCCTATCTCGACGCTTTGACATCCCATCAACGCGTAGAAGCGGCGAGCGCACAAAGGCGTCGCCGTAACAACGGTCAGATGGAATGGAGCCTCTCTATAATCGAGAGGTGAGGGTGTCAAGCAGGCGCCGGCGTCCTATATAGATGAACTGTCCCGTTTCGGAGTTTTTAACCATGCGCCGCCTTTCCCTGATTGCCCTGCCCTTTCTCCTTGCTGCCTCTCCGGCCCTTGCTGCCCTTGCGCCAGGCGCAAAGGCCCCGGATTTCGCAACCAAAGCAGTCAAGGCCGGCAAGATTTTTGACTTCTCGCTGAGCCAGCAACTGAAGAAAGGGCCTGTGGTCCTTTATTTCTTCCCGGCCGCCTTTACCTCCGGCTGCACAGTTGAAGCGAACCAATTTGCCGAAGCGACCGACGATTTTGCGCGCTATGGCGTGACGGTCATCGGGCTTGCCGCAGACCCCATTGATAAGCTGGCCAAATTCTCGACCAGCGAATGTCGCAGCAAATTTGCCGTCGGCGTTGCCGCCCCGACAACGATTGCCGCTTATGATGCCAAGCTGATCTTTGGCAAGTCAGACCGCACCTCCTATTTCATCTCCCCGCAAAGCAAGGTTGTCGCCGTGCATTCCAAGCTCGATTATCGGGACCATGTGCCAATGATGCTTAAGGCCGCCAAAGACTGGGCTCACGCACAAAAATAAGGGCCGCGATTTCACGGTCCCAGATCCAACGAAGGGCTGGCCCTGTTGGTTTAAACCAAAACAGGGCCGACCTTCGGCAGGATTGAGGCAAAGGCTGGCACTAGGAAACGGCCTTATGATGCCTTTTTGTACCGCGCACGAAAATCGGCTGCGAAATCGGCAAATATGCCTTCGGCAATTGCCGCGCGCATTGCGGCCATCAACTGCTGATAGAACCACAGATTATGTTCGGTCATCAACATGGCGCCCAGCATTTCGCCCGCTTTGACCAGATGGTGAAGATAGGCCTTGCTCCACTGTCCGGCCGGGGATGCGGGATCAAGCGGACTTAGGTCTTCGGCATATTTGGCATTGCGGATGTTGACCGGCCCGTCCCATGTAAAGGCCTGCCCGTTGCGGCCCGATCGCGTGGGCAGCACGCAATCGAACATATCGACCCCGCGCTCCACAGCCCCGACTAGGTCATCGGGCTTGCCAACCCCCATCAAATAGCGGGGCCGATCAAAGGGCAGCTGGTCTGGTGCGAAATCCAGCGTGGCAAACATCGCCTCCTGCCCCTCTCCCACCGCCAATCCGCCAATGGCATAGCCGTCAAAGCCAATGTCTTGAAGCGCTTCGGCTGAGCGTTGACGCAAATCCCGATCCAGCGACCCTTGCTGAATGCCAAACAGCGCGGCACGGCCCGCATGGTCGCCCCCGGCATCAAAGGCATCGCGGGATCGCTTGGCCCAGCGCATCGACATTTCCATGGATCGTTCTGCCACCTCGCGCGCAACGCCATGTGCCGGGCATTCATCGAACGCCATCACGATATCCGACCCCAAGAGCCGCTGAATTTCCATCGACCGTTCGGGCGTCAACATATGGCGCGAGCCATCGATATGGCTGGCAAAACGGACGCCTTCTTCGGTAATCTTGCGCAGGCTGGCGAGGCTCATCACCTGATAGCCGCCGCTGTCCGTCAGGATGGGGCGGTCCCAGCCCATAAAGCTGTGCAGGCCGCCCAGCCTGTCCATCCGCTCTGCCCCGGGGCGTAGCATCAAATGATAGGTGTTGCCCAAAATAATGTCCGCCCCCGTGGCGCGGACATCAGCAGGCTTCATGGCCTTGACCGTCGCTGCCGTGCCCACCGGCATGAAGGCGGGCGTGCGGATGTCGCCGCGCTTCATGCGGATCACACCCGCCCGGGCTTTGCCGTCGGTTGCGGAAATGCGAAAGTCAAAACGCGGTGCGGTCATCCCCCGCGCCTATAAGCCCCTGCTCCGATTTGCCAAGCGCGAAGCCCTTCGCTTAAGGGCGCCGGACATGACCGACGCCCACCCCTTGAACCGCCCTGCCTTCGCCGCCCTATCGAGCCATTGGGCCAAGATCGCGGTCATTGAGGGCGAGGCGCGCCGCATTCACCCAGATTATGGCCCCTTTGCCGCAACGGATAGGCCTGAGCACCTCGAGGCTCTCCTTCCCCTCGCCCGCACGCACGGCGCAGTCTGGATTGTGGAAGACCGCGCGCCAGCCACCTTCCCCACTGGATTGAAGCTCGAAAAACAGGCGGAGGTTATCCAGATGGTCGCGGCCCAGCTCACGCCCCCGTCGACATCTATCGCCTTTGAAGAATTGATCGATGCCGACGGGCCAGAAATGCGCGACTTGGCCCTTATGACAGAGCCGGGACCCTTTGCTGCAAAGACCCATTTGCTCGGCCGATTTGTGGGTGTCCGTCGGGACGGGCAGATTGCCGCCATCGCCGGGGAACGGATGCGCTTGCCCGGCTTTACAGAAGTCAGCGGCGTCTGCACCCATCCCGATCATCGCGGCCAAGGCCTTGCCGCCTTGCTGACCCATGAAATCGCCCGGGGGATCATCGCGGCGGGAAGCGTGCCGTTTCTCCATTGCTACCCATCCAACGCGCCAGCCGTCCGCGCTTATGAGAAAATCGGCTTCGTTACCCGTCGCACACTAACCGCGATGATCCTGACGGCCGAGTGAAGGCATGCCCCTGACTTTGTCCTAGATCAAAGATTGTATGCGTTGCATACGATAATCACCTCCTGACCGTGACGCAGGAGAGAGACAAGATGCAGCCAGCCCCCGCCAAGCGCACCATCCCGGGGACGCCCGTGTTTGATGGCGCGGCCGCCCGTAAGGGCTATGCGCTCAATGCCATGTGCTTTTCCTTCAACGACGCGAAGAACCGCGCCGCTTTTTTGGCTGATGAAGAGGCCTATTGCGCCCAATTTGGCCTGACCGCGTGAAGGCGCGCAACGTGCTGGCGATGATCGCGGCAGGCGGCAATGTCTATTATCTGGCAAAGCTGGCCGGGATTTTCGGGCTGAGCGTGCAGGACATCGGGGCGCAACAAACAGGCATGACGGTGCCTGAATTCAAGCAGATGCTGCTTGATCAAGCGAAAGGCGCCTAATCATGGCCCAGATACTCGGCGGCGTCTTTACCAGCCATGTCCCCGCCATTGGGGCCGCCATCGCCAAAGGCTTGCAACAAGACCCCTATTGGAAACCCTTTTTTGATGGGTTCCTGCCCGTGCATGACTGGCTGGCAGACCAGCGGCCCGATGTCGCAATCATGTTCTACAATGATCATGGGCTGAACTTCTTCCTTGATAAGCTGCCCACCTTTGCTGTGGGGGCAGCGCCGATTTATCAAAATGCCGATGAAGGCTGGGGACTGCCGCTGTTCCGGCCCTGCCAAGGCGATGCCGAGTTAAGCTGGCACATCATCGAAACCTTGGTCGCCAATGAATTTGATGTGACCACCTGCCAGGAATTGCTGATCGATCATTCGCTGTCGATCCCGCTTGAACTGGCCTGGCCCGACCAGCAGGGCAGCTTTCCTGTCCGCATCGTGCCCATCGCCATCAACACGGTGCAGCACCCCCTGCCCAGCCCCAAGCGTGCGCTGGCGCTGGGTCGTGCGGTCCATGCCGCGATTGAGAGCTGGCAAAGCGACGCCAAGGTGGTCGTCTTCGGCACCGGGGGCCTGTCCCACCAATTGGATGGCGAACGCGCCGGGCACATGAACCCCGATTATGACAAATTCTGCCTCGACAATCTGGCGACCAATCCTGACGCACTGACCCAGCATTCGTCGCTCGACATTGTCGATCTGGCGGGCAGTCAGGGCATTGAAATCCTGAACTGGATCGCTGCCCGCGGGGCCATGGGGGATGGCGTGCAAGAGGTCAGCCGCAATTACCATATCCCCATTTCCAATACCGCTGCGGCCACCTTGCTACTGCAAACCGAGGCGGCGAAAGTGATGGCGTAAAGCCCCCCGTCATTGCGAGCGAAGCGAAGCAATCCAGAGTACACACAGCTTTGCTGGATTGCCACGGCGCTGAAGCGCCTCGCAATGACGGAAGGCCGACACAATGTTGACAGCTTGCCTCTCCTCATGTGTTTACCTCTCCCCAAACAGCATATGAGGAGAGGCAGATGGCGAACCTGTTTGATCTGACCGGCAAGGTCGCGCTCGTGACGGGCGGCAATGGCGGCATTGGCCTCGGCATGGCCGAAGGCCTTGCTCAGCATGGCGCAACCGTCATCATCTGGGGCACCAACGACACCAAGACCGCCGCTGCCGCGCACGCGCTGGCGCGTCATGGCGGCATCGTGCGGACGGCCAAGGTGGATGTGTCGGATGAAGCGGCCGTCAAGGCAGGCATGGCGGATATCATCACCGAATTCGGGCGGATCGATCAGGCCATTGCCAATGCCGGCATCGGCCAATCCCGCCGTGATATGTTTGATATCAGCGCCGAAGATTTTCAGAAGCTGGAAAGCGTCAACGTCCATGGCGCGTTCTTCACCTTGCGCGAAGCCGCGCGCCATATGATCGACCGCGACAAAGCGGGGGATGGCGGCGGATCGCTGGTTGGCATCGCGTCAACCGCCGCCGTTCATGGCGCAGCCCGCAATGAGCATTATGGCGCCACCAAAGGGGCGGTCGTTTCGATGTGCCGCGCCATGGCGGTGGAGCTGGCGCGCCACAAGATCACCGTCAATTCCGTCCTGCCCGGCTGGATCAAATCGGACATGACGGCGGGCCTGCAAGCCATGGACAAGTTCAATGAACGCGTCATCGGCCGCGTGCCGATGGGCGGCTGGGGCGAGCCGGAAGATTTTGCCGGCATCGCCGTCTACCTCGCCAGCAAAGCCGCCCGCTTCCACACCGGCGACGCAATCGTCATCGATGGGGGCTATACGATTTACTGAGGCGGCACGCGATATTGCCCGGCCTCCCGCATCCGTTTGTCCCGAGCGTGTCGAGGGACCGTTTTTCAGGCCTTGCGAAAAATCAAGGCCGGTCCTTCGACATGCTCAGGACAAAGGGCGGGCTTAGAAGTCGCGCCGAGACGCAGAGGTCGCCGAGAAGAAAACTCTCGCTCTGCGCTCTCTGCAGCTCTGCGCGAACCCTATTCCGCCGGAGACGCCGCCTGCGGCAAGACCTTCGCGGCAATCCATTTCAGGCTCTCAACAAAGCCCGCAAAGAACAGACCTCCAGCCACTGTTGCCAGCGCAAAGT
>JAHEGQ010000105.1 GCA_024645025.1 Sphingomonadaceae bacterium | reverse complement strand
CGCCCCGGCATCGCGGTCAACCCCGATGGAGCCATGGGCACGTGCAGCATGGCCCCAGCCGAACAGGTCCAGCAATTCCTGCTTCATCACCACAACCGGACAGCGGAACAGCGCCAGCGTCTCCACCGTTTCGTACATCGATTCATGCTTGAAGATGTACAACGCCTGCCGATCGTCCAGCGTCCCGATGACCTCGGTGCGGATGCCCAAAATCACGCGCGCGCAAAGCCGGTGCCATTTGGCCCAAAGTCGCGCACCAAAAATGGTGGGCCCCTGCCCAAATGCCACCAGCGCCCAGGCCAAGGAAACCACCGGCACACTGCCCGTGTAAAAGACCAGCATGAATATAAGCGATCGGAGAAGCGCAATCATAACGCCGTTCCTAGCTCAAGTGTCAGGAACCGCGCCACAAGCTTGTTATACTCTTTGAACAATTGCGTCAGGCTTAAGGTGCTGGGCACAGCATCGCTGACAATCCTGACCTTGCCTGGCAGACTATGTTCCAGCTCCAGCTGCGCGCGGCGCATATGCCAATCACTGGTCACCAGACGGACCGAGCGATAGCGGTGCGCTGTCAGCCAGCGTGCCGTTTCGCGCGCGTTCGAAATGGTATCCACCGAGGCCTTGTCCAGATCAATGCAACAGCGCGACAGGCGGCGGGGCACCCCTAAGGCCACTTCAAGTTCCGGCCGCAGCACGCTGGGGTCCACGCCCGAAACCAGCATCCGTTCCGCCCGGTGCGCCTTCAAAAGGTCCAGCCCTCGCTGGAACCGGCCCGGCGCACCCGTCAGCACAACGATGGCATCGGTCTTGATCTGCGAAGCGGCGGGTCGCGGCAAGAAAATGGCAAACCAGATCAGGCCCAAAAGCCATGCGAGGATCAAAAGGGCAAGCAGACGGCGGATCATAACAGCCGCCTGAGCGCCAGCAGCACCGTCGCGCGCGCCGCGAGCATTGCGCACAGCGCCGTGACCAGCGGGATCACCAGCAACGCCAGCCAGTCGCGCCAGCCCAAGCCCATCGCGCCAAACAGGTCAGAACCAATGGCACTGGCCCGCTGATACAGCAAAAACAGGCAAATCAGCCCCCCCACAAGACCCATCACGGCCCCAAATAGGGCGTCCATACCGATGCGCCTTTGGAAGAGCCGGGCAATCTGGCTGTCGGTCGCGCCCAGAAGGTGCATCACTTCAATCGTCGGACGGTGCATATTCAGCGCGCTGCGCGACGCCAGCACAACAACCGCCATCGTCGCGCCCGCCATCAGCAGCACCAACAAGCTGGCCAGCCACGTCAAGGCCCGCATCAAATCGACCAGCGGGCCCAGCCATTCGGCATGCTGTTCAATCCGGGCAGAGGGCGCCAAATCCTGCACAATGATGCGCAGCGCCGCCAGCGTTCCCGGTGCCTTTGGGTCGAGCGCAACGTCGATCAGCATAGGCATAGGCAAGTCTGGCCCCAGTCCTGCCTTGCCGAACCACGGCGCCAGCAGCTTGGCGATGTCGGCATCCGTTGCCCGGTGAAACGCCAGAACCCCCTCCAGACTGGCAAGTCGGGTTTCAATGGCTTCGGCCTGTGCCGCCTGCCGGGCCGGGTTCGCTTCCATCAACTGGATCGTGACCTTTCCGGCCAATTCCTGCTGCAAATCCTGGTTGGCGCGCAGCAGCGCCAATCCGGCTGCCGCCGCCAAAACGGTCAGGAATATCATGATGGCAATGACCCAGGGCATTGGCCCTGCCAGCCGCCCTTCCGGCAGCAACCGGGCATCGGCAGGGTTGGCCTGCAAAGAAGAAAAGGGGCGCATCACAGGTTCGCCCCGCCAGTCGCTGGGGGGTGACGGAGCGCACCCGTGGGATCGACCAATTGCCCCCCGGCCAGCCGCAGAACATGGGCGCTAGGCAGGCTTGCCATCAAATGCAGGTCGTGGGTGGCAACCACCACTGTCGTTCCCAATTGGTGCAGGGCCTCAAACAGACGCAGCAAGCGGGTCGCCATCTCTGGGTCAACGTTGCCGGTGGGCTCGTCCGCTACCAGCACATCCGGTCGGGTAATCACGGCCCGTGCGATCGCCACGCGCTGTTGCTCCCCGCCGGACAAGGTCATTGGCAGGGCCTCCAGCCGTTCGCCCAAGCCGACCCAGTTCAGGATTTCCCGCACCATCTGGTCAATCGTGGATTCTGCCACAGCGCCCACGCGCAGCGGCAGGGCCACATTGTCATAAATCGACAGATGGGGAACAAGCCGGAAGTCCTGAAACACAACGCCAATCCGCCGTCGATATTCAGGAAAGCGCCCGCGCGGCATCGTCACCATATCATCCCCGAACAGGCGGATAACACCACGACTGGGCCGTTGCGCCAGGTACAGCATCTTCAGCAAAGACGTTTTGCCCGCACCCGACGGCCCGGACAGAAAATAAAAGCCGCCCTTGGCCAAGGCAAAACTCAAATCAGACAGCGTTTCTGGCCCATGGCCATAACGCAGCCCAACATTCTCGAACTGAATGATGTTCGCCATGCCCTTGGTTCAGCCCAGTCCCTCAATCGCTTCCACCCTCGTAGAACAGCCCGCACCCGCGATCCAGCGTTGATTGACACCGGATGCTCTTGCATGGGCCGGCCAATCAGTGCTTAGAGGGGCCAAGGTTCCGTTCTGCAAAGGTTCGACTGTTTCATGATCCTGTCCTGCCCTGCCTGCAACACGCGCTATCTTGTGCCAGATACTGCCGTGACGGGCGTGGGACGACAGGTCCGCTGTGCCTCTTGCCGCCACAGTTGGTTCCAGCCCGGGCCAGACGCCCCCGCGCCTCCTCCAACCCCCAAAGAATTGCCGCTGCCAACGCCGCAGCTTCCCATTGCAGAAGCGGCGCCGCCATCAACAGATACCGGCGCCGGGCGCTGGGCAGAAGTCAGCGATTTTGACAGCGCGGGCCCCAATAATTTCCACTCCCCCTATCCAGATGATCCTGCGCGGCCGTCTTTGCTGAAGCGGGCGTGGCGCAACCCAGCCAGCCGTTTGACGCTGGCGGCTATTTTCGTGGCCTTGGTGCTGATTGGCGGCGTTGCTGCGATCCAGGTCTATGGCCTGCCACCGCAACTCATCGCCTTGACCAAACAAACGTCAAAGGCAGACAGCCCGCTGGTGCTGGAAGTGCCGCAGCGGCCAGAGCGGCGCATTCTGGAAAGCGGCAATGAATTGTTCGCCGTGTCGGGGCGGATCGTCAATCCAACCGTGATGCCACAAAAGGTTCCTGATATTCGCGCTGAACTTCGGGATGCGCAGGGCAAGATTGTCTATAGCTGGACGATCACCCCCCCGCGCCGCACCATCGGCGGGAAAAAGGCCATTGATTTCAACTCCGCAGAAGTCAACGTGCCGCGCGGCGCCAAGGAGCTTAACCTCGGCTTCTAGCGCGCAAATGCGGGGAACGGCAAAAGCCATTGCCCAACCTTAAAGGCTCTGCTAGGGGCGCGCTCTGTCTTTTGCCGGGGCGTGCCAGCGCCCACAAAAATCGGCGAAATAGTGCGGTCGTGGCGGAACTGGTAGACGCGCAACGTTGAGGTCGTTGTGGGCGAAAGCCCGTGGAAGTTCGAGTCTTCTCGACCGCACCATTTAAGTCCGGGGTCCTCTCCCGGACACTCAAAAACCCGCTGGGAACAGGGCTGAAAAGCTCAGTTTCCGGCGGGTTTTTTGGTTTTCAAAGCTTTTCGCTTTACGCGTCACGACCAGCCTCTGGTTTGATGCAACCTCGCAGTCGGCATAATCTAAGCGCAATCGCATGCTTGCAAGGGCACAAGCGGCACTGCACAAGGTCCCCACACACCATGCGGAGCAAATCAATGAGGTTTGAAGGCAATGCCCTGTTCGCTGCAATGCAACGGTTTTGGTGGGCAGTCCCATCCTTCAGCCGTTTGACAGCGGACCGCCTCATCGCCCGTCCCCTGCTGGCACCCCTTGCCGGTGCCGCGGTGCTGCTTGGCGGTGCGCCGGTCGCCGCGCAATCCGCCTATCCAGTGCCTGTCGGCGGGTCGCCTATGGGCGAGGTGATTGAGACAGCATCTGGCAAGGTCGAGGGGTTTGTCCGCAACGGCGCGCTGGAATTTCGGGGCATTCCCTATGCCGCTCCAGTTTCGGGCGACGCGCGATGGAGCCTGTCGCAGCCCGTGACCCCTTGGACTGGCGTCTTTCCGGCCATGCACTTTGGCAAAGCCTGCCCTCAGGCCGCCCGCTATGGCCTGACCGAACAAAGCGACGAAGAAAACTGCCTGACGCTGAACATCAGCCTGCCGCAGGGCAAGCGTTCGCCGCGTCGCCCGGTGTTGTTGTGGATCCATGGCGGTGCCTTTGTGGGCGGGGCTGCCTCGCTTTATCGGCTCGATCGCCTTGCGCGCGATGCCGATGCGGTGGTCGTCAGCATCAACTATCGCCTTGGCGTGTTTGGCTTCATGGCGCCGCCCGCGGGCACGTCGGGGGAAAAGCGCGTTTTGGGCCTTGAAGACCAACGCCTCGCCATGCGCTGGGTAAAGCAGAATATTGCGGCCTTTGGGGGCGATCCCAACAATATCACGCTTGCCGGTGAATCGGCGGGCGCCGCATCGGTGTGCATGCAGCTATTGGCGCCAGAGCAAACGCGTGGCCTGTTCCACCGCGCCATCATCCAAAGCGGCGCGTGCAGCACGCCGCTGCGCACCCTTGCCGAGGCCGAGGCCTTCGCCGCCCGCGTGGTCGCGGAAGCAGGCTGCACAGACCCGAAAACAACTTTGGCCTGTCTGCAAGCGATTGAGCCGCAGCGCCTGATTGCGGCAGGAGCCAGGGCCGGGCAAGGCGATCTGCGGGCTTTTGCACCCTTCACCGGTAACATGACCGTGCCGCAGGCCACGCTCACGGCACTTGAGGCGGGCAGTTTTGCCCGCGTTCCGGTGCTGAATGGCTTTACCCGAGATGAAATGCGCCTTTATGTCGGCTATGACGTCCAGAACGGGGCCAAGATCACACCCGACAGCTATGCCGTGGCCGTCCGCGGCATCTATGGCGACAAGGCCGATCAGGTGCTGGCTGCCTATCCGTTGAAGCCCGAGGAGCGCACGCCCGAAACGCTTGGGTCCCTGATGACAGATTTCATGCCCGGCCTTGGGATAAGCCACTGCCTGATGCTTGAAAGCGGCCGCCTTCTCGCGCGCTATGTGCCTGTTTATCAGTGGGAGTTTGCAGACCGTACCGCCCCGGTACGCGGCGTCTCGATCCCGATCCTGCCCGATCCGGGTTTTGAGCTGGGGGCCGTTCATTCGGGCGAACTCAATGCCCTGTTCCCCAATTTCTCCAACACGTCCGCCATGTCTGGGCCTGATCTTGGCCCGGCGTCGCAAAAGCTAGCCGATCAGATCGTCAAGAGCTGGTCCGCCTTTCTGCGCGGCGCCACGCCGGGTGCAGACTTGCAGCCCGGCGCGGTCATGCGCTTCGAACCCGGCGCCGTCCGGCCGTTTGATGCCTGGGCGGACTATAAGTGCGATTTTTGGCGATCTGCCTATCCCGCTTATTTCGGCACGCGCGCGGCGGCACCTCTGGCTGGCCCGGACGAACCGGGCAAATAGGCGTTTGGCGGAAAGGCATTCTGGCCCTCAAGGACACCCATCTTGGGAATGC
>JAHEGQ010000102.1 GCA_024645025.1 Sphingomonadaceae bacterium | reverse complement strand
TGCTCCACCAGCTATGGGCATCACCCCGCAGATCAATACCGGAAACGGCGCGCGCGTAGGTGACACATTGGAAGGCCGGGTTCATCTGCGCAGAAGCGGGGTTTGCCAGAGCCGAGACGGCGAGCAAGCCAGCAACGAGAAGAGAAACAATGCGCATGGGTCCGACAAGATCCTGAAGAGATTTGAATGTGTTGGTTGGTCCGTGGCGGGGAAGACCTAAGAGTCCAAGTCGTCCGCGATGAATCGATGAGGCGTTGGGACGAGTTGCAGCGTCAAAACGACTCATCGCCGGTCACACTCGGCTCAACGCAGCGCCTGCCGGTTGTCGCAGCGAAAATGCTGGGCCAACGCGAATCGGATTCGCCCCCACCCCCTCAAAGCGGGCCTTGCGCGATACGATTTGGAGCGCCATCTTGCCCCTCAGAAGTCGAAAACAAGCCAAGGGACGAGGAACAAGATGCTGGGATGTATGCAGGATTGGGATTTGCGGGTGACGCACCTGATCGATTACGCGGCGCGCGAACATGGCACGCGCGAAATCCTAACCCGCTGGGCCGATGGCAGCATTGAACGCACCAATTGGGCGGGCGTGGCGACCGAAGCGCGCAAACTTTCCCAAGCCTTCAATAAATGGGGCCTGAAGCCCGGCGATCGCATCGCGACCTTTGCGATGAACCATCATCGCCACTTGGCTGCCTGGTATGGCGCCATTGGCTGCGGCGGGGTGATCCACACCGTCAACGTCCGTCTGTTTGATGAAGACCTGATCTATATCATGAACCACGCCGAAGACCGCGTGCTGATGTATGACGCCCAATTCCAGCCCGTGATCGACCGGTTGAAACCGCATCTCAAGACGGTTGAACATTATATCGTGTTCGACCGGGACGACAGCTATGGCGCGCTGATGGCCCAAATGGACGGCGCGTTCGACTGGGTGATGGGCGATGAGCGCGACCCGTGTATGCTGTGCTATACCAGCGGCACGACAGGCAACCCTAAGGGCGTCCTGTATCAACACCGCTCCACCATGCTGCACGCGATGGCGGAAATTGCGCCGAGCATTTTTGACCTATCCTGCGGATCGGTGCTGCTGCCGATCGTCCCGATGTTTCATGCCGCCAGCTGGGGCCTGCCCTTTGCGGGCGCTGCGGCGGGCGTAAAGTTCGTCTTTTCCACCACCAACGATGCCGCCACGCTGCATAGCCTAATGCTGCAGGAAAAGGTGACGCACTCGGCCGGCGTCCCGACTGTCTGGCTTGCCCTGTTCCAGCATCTTGATGCGACAGCAAAGGCGGGCGGCGACGCCTCGCTTGGCAAGCTGCGCCTTGTTACCATTGGCGGGTCTGCCGCGCCGCGCGCCATGATCGAGCGTTTGATGAAACAAGGGATCCGCGTCGCCCATGCTTGGGGCATGACCGAAACCTCCCCCATCGGCACGATGGGGGCACCAACGCCGAACTGGGACGATCTGAACCTGGACGAACAGATTGATGTCGTCGCCAAACAGGGCCGTGTGCCCTTTGGCGTTGAACTGCGTATTGTTGATGATGAAGACAATCCCCTGCCCCGCGATGGCACCAGCTCTGGTCGGTTGCAGGTACGGGGCCCTTGGGTCGTGAAGCGGTACTTCAAGGCAGAGGCCGATGCCGTGGATGGCGACCAGTGGTTCGACACCGGCGACGTGTCGGTCATCCATCCTGATGGCACGATGCAGATTACCGATCGCGCCAAGGACGTCATCAAATCTGGTGGGGAATGGATCAGTTCGGTTGAGCTGGAAAATGCCGCCGTCGGCTGCCCCGGCGTTGCTGAGGCGGCCGCGATTGGCGTGCCCCATCCGAAATGGGATGAACGGCCCATCTTGCTGGTCGTTCGCAAAGCGGGTGCCACCCTGACTGAAGCCGACGTGATTGCCTATCTTGCCAGCGTGGTTGCCAAATGGTGGCTGCCTGACGAGGTGCTGTTCGTCGATGATCTGCCACACACGGGCACGGGCAAAATCCAGAAAGCGGAATTGCGCAAGCAGTATAAAGACTATCAGCTGAAGGCGCTGCAAAGCGCGTGACGTCAAGATCCGGCGGGGCAGCACAATTGGCCGCGCCGGATCAACGCTCGCCCAGCCGCCCGATCAGTTCAATGAAATTGCACGGGCGAAAGCGGCTGTCCAACTGGTGAACCAAAATCTGTTCCCACCCGTCGCGGCACGCCCCGGTCGATCCCGGCAAAGCAAAGACATAGGTTTCGCCCATCACATAGCCGATGGCGCGGGATTGGATTGTTGATGTGCCAATCTTGTCAAAGCTGATCCAGCGGAACAATTCCCCAAAGCCCGGGATTTCGCGTCCGCCCATCGCCGCCAACGCCTCGGGTGTGACATCGCGGCCGGTGACACCCGTGCCGCCTGTTGTCAGAACACAATGCACCTCCGGCGCGGCAATCCAGCGTCGCAGCTGCGCCTGAATGGCTGGAACATCGTCAGCCACGATCTCATAGCCCGCCAACCGATGCCCCAAATCCTGCAAGGCAGCGCACAGATAGCCGCCCGAACTATCGGTTTCTTTGGTCCGGCTGTCCGAAATGGTCAGGACAGCAATGCCAATGGCCTGAAAGTCGCGCGCGGTATCAATTGGCACTGGCGATCCCCGATGGCCGGTCCATCCGCACGGCGCTGGGGCCCGGCAAGCCCGGAAAGCGCGGCCAAAGCCCTTGCGACAAGGCCGCAAGGCTGGCCGTCGGCGCGTTGGACTGCAATTGGTACATCCAGTAGTTGCGCAGGATAATCGTCACATAAGCGCGGGTTTCCCAGTAAGGGATCGATTCGATATACAGCAGCGGGTCAGACGCATCGCGGCTGCGCTGGTTCCAAGTTTCAACCGGTTGCGGGCCCGCATTATAGGCGGCGATCACCTTGGGCAGCAGGCCGCCGGTCACATCCATATCACGCAGCCGTTCAATAAAGCTTTGCCCATATTCCATATTTGTTGCCGGATCATTGAGCGAGCCGACCGAATCGCGGCCCTTTTTGCGCGCCATCAAGGCCGCCGTGCCGGGCATCACCTGCATCAAGCCGCGCGCGCCTGCGGGGCTGACCACCGAAGTGCGGAACTGCGATTCTTGAAGCGCATGGGCGTAGACCAGCGCCTTATCCACCCGCCAGCCGCCTTCCGGCACCCAAGTGCGGGGCATCGGAAAGCGGGCCGATGCCGGGGCCTGCGCGCCCACTGGCCCGTTATGAGCAAGCCATAATTGGGTCGCCGGCAAATCCATCCGCCCAGCCAGCGCCGCCAGCGCGGCGTGCTTGCGCGGATCGCCTATGCGTGCCTGCCAGCGGATTATCTGATCCGCCAGATCGGTTTCGTTGATTTCTGCCAAGGCCAAGGCGGCTCGGACATTGGGCAGGCTTTCGACCTCGGCAATATTGTCCGGCACCTTTTGAACAGGCTTGGGCAGGCCCAGCCGATCCAAGGCAAGCATGCCGTAAAAAGTTTCGGTGAACCGCGACGCAATTCGCAAATGGCCGTCGACCTTTTGGGGCTGTCCAACCGCGGTTGCCGCCCGCGCTGCCCAGAAATGCGCCGCCGCTTCCATGTCATCATCCTGAAAACGGGCGGCAGCCGATTCAAAGGCGGCCAGCGATTCGGCGTACTCACCCGACCGCCACGCGGCCAAGCCTTGCGTCCAGGCGGATTGCGCCGCCCAAGGGCCAACCCCCAATTGCCCCCAGGCCGCCAGCCGACGCGCTGCACTGTCTTCACCGCCAATAAAGTAAGACCACGCGACGCGCTGGTATAATTCGGTGCGGCCTTCCAGCGTCAGCGCATCCTCGTTCGCCAACACAATCGCCTCTGCCTCGAACGGCAAATTGTCCTTGATCAACGGTTGAATGCGGGCGTTGACCGAAGCTGCAACGGGGTCGCTGCTCTGGGCGGTGCGCGTGCGGCGCGGCGCACTTCCCAGCCAGACCAATTCGCGCGCAACCGGCAAAACGGTATCCACCGTTTGGCCGCGCGACTTAGCCAAGCGCGCCAATTGCGCCGCCTGCGGCAAATAGGGCGCGCGGGTTAAAATTGCGGTCAATTGTTCCGGCGTGGCCTTGGGTGACCCCTTGGCCAGATAGAGTTCGGCGCGGGCGACATCATGCAGCGGGCCTTCGGGCATCGAATCAATGCCATATTGCGCATCGGCCCAGCGCGCTTCGCGAATAGCGACGAAGATATCCTTATATCTTTGGCGGGCATTAGGGCCCAATTGCGGGATGAAGTTGGATGCCAAGGTCGACATCATTGCCACCTCGCCGCCCACGGCTGCAGCCGGACTTGCGATCAGCGCCACACTTGCAACTGCCAAACCGGCAACAGGTTTCAATTCACTTCCCCGATCAGCATCTGCATGTCCTTCCAGACCAGAGACTTGCGCTGCGGCGCCTGAAGCAACAGGCGCGGGTGCAAGCTCGCGATGCATGGCACTTTACCGGTGATGTGGTTAATATTCTGGCCAAATTTGTCCAGCGACATGGTTGTATCCACCCCGATCAACGCACGACTTGTCGCTTGACCCAGCGCCCAGACGATGTCTGCGCCGGCCAGCGCAATATGATGTCGGGCAATGTCGCCCAAACGCGGCAACGCCGTTTCGGCCAACCGCCCAGTCGGGGTTCTGCCGGGACATAGGGGAAGGCAATAGACATCGTTCCGGCCCAGCCCGATGGCCTTCAACATGGCATCAAACAATGCGCCCACGGGACCAGACAGCAAATGACCCGCCTCAACATCGCCATTTTCGGGCATATCGGTCACGATGATGATCTTGGACCCGGCCTGACCAAAAGCGGGTAGTCGCCGGTCAGGCGGGCCCGCTTCAGGGATCATGGGGTCTTGCGCCAGCCAAAGCTGCAAGGCGGCCAGCGTTTCGGGCAAAGCTTGCTGTGTCGGGGGAGATGCCGCGACCGAGGCAGCCGGAATGGAGCCAGAAACCGCAGAAATTGCAGAAACTTGGGGTGCTGGCGCGCGCCCCAACCAAGGCTGCGGGTCTGCTTCCACCAAGGTGTCAACGCCCGCCGCTTCCCACCAGCGCAAGGCGGCGGCTAGCAAGCGTGCATCTTCAAGAGGATCCGTCGCAGTCACGACCTGTCTTCAACCCGTATAATTCTGGTTGGTCAACCGACTTCGCTTCGCTATCTGCCTCTTGAAGAAAGATGCCAACGAACCGGAACACCGGCAGCAAGGGAGTTTATGCGCCATGAGCGAACGGGAATCGATGCCCTATGACGTTGTGATTGTTGGTGGCGGGCCGGCCGGTCTGTCCGCGGCAATCCGCCTGAAACAACTAAATGCCGATCTGTCGGTGTGCATATTGGAAAAAGGCTCGGAAATCGGGGCCCATATCCTGTCAGGCGCGGTATTCGATCCCAAAGCGATGGAAGAGTTATTGCCCGATTGGCGCGACAATGGCTGCCCCATGGCCGAAGTGCCGGTGACGGAAAACCACCATTGGGTGCTGTCCGCCTCGGGCCATATGGCCGTCCCCCATATCCTGACGCCGGGTTGGATGCACAATAAGGGCACCTATACTGGCTCGCTGGGCAATATGTGCCGCTGGCTGGCCCAGCAGGCTGAAAACCTGGGCGTGGAAATCTTCCCCGGCTTTCCGGCGGCTGAAGTGCTGTACAATGACGACGGCTCGGTCAAGGGCGTTGCGAC